>JACQSY010000110.1 GCA_016211085.1 Acidobacteriota bacterium
GGCTCGCTCTTATGTGCTCTTTCGTGATGGAGCCGCGAAGGGAACCTTTACGAATCGGCGTTCGGAACCTGCGGGAATAGTGTTTCATACCAGCGAAAGCGTTCAGGCTCCCTTCATTTCGGGTCAAAACGCCGCCCTTACCCAAATAGGGCGTGACTTGTTGAAATATGTGAGCCGTCACCGGGCCTACCATTTTGTCATTGACCGGTTTGGACGCGTGTTTCGCGTGGTTCCGGAAACCGACGCAGCCAACCACGCCGGCTACTCCGTCTGGTCCCATCCGAGCGGGATCTATGTCAATCTGAACCACAGCTTCTTGGGCATTTCTTTCGAGGCGCGAACGCGAGACATCGACGAGGGGTATTATCTGAGCCCGGCTCAAATCAATTCGGGACACCTTCTAGTCCAGATGCTGTTAAGCAAATATAAGTTCCCTCTGACCAACTGCGTGACTCACGCGCAAGTCTCGGTCGATCCCAACACCATGGTCATAGGTCATCACACGGACGGGTCCGGGGACTTCCCTTTTCAAGAATTGGGACTGCCGGAAAACTACACATTGCCTCTCCCAAGCATCTTTCTCTTCGGCTTCGATTGCGATCCTTATTTCCTGAAGTCGACCGGAACCCGGATGCCCCGATGGCCACTTCAAAATCCCCCACTTGTGGCCGGGTCAAAATCCCCCACCCGGGCGACAGCAGGACAATAGCCTACTAACAATCCGTTCCGAGATCCAAGGTTATTCCTTTTTCATCCAGAAACTTTTTGCCTGCCTTCAGTCAGCCGGACGGCTGCCTCCTTGAGACGATAGCTCCGGCCTTCGAACTTGAGCAGATGGCCGCGGTGAAGGAGCCGGTCCTGAATGGCCGAAGAAGCGGCGTTGTCGTCGAGGAGCTTCCCCCAGTCATCCAGCGGACGATTGGAAGTAATCAGGCTGCTTTTTCTCGAGGTGTATCGATTCAAAATGATCTCGAGTAAATCGTCGGCAGCCTGTTTCGGCACGTTCTTGCGCAGAAACAAATCGTCAATGACCAGCAGGTCGGATTCGGAGAAAAGCTTTGAGACCTTCTTTCTCCGCCTGAGCTGATCGGACTCGAAGAGGTCTTCGAAAAAGGCGTGGGCTTCCCGGTAAACGACCTTATAACCAGTCTGAATGGCGGCATGCGCCACGGTCTTGGCAATGTGGCTTTTCCCGGTTCCGGGCGACCCGATCAGAAGGGCATCCGCGCCGTCGCGGATGAATTTGCCGCTGACGAGTTCGTAGATTTCTTTTTTCGGGAGCTTCGGATTGAAGCCCCAGTCAAACTCGGTCAGAGTGGGCCGGTCCGGCAGCCCGGATGCTTTGAAACGGGTTTCCACGAGCCGCGAGTTTCGCCAGTCCATTTCGTCCTGCACCAGGCAAGTAAACACCTCTGCGAAGGAGGCGCCCTGATTGGCCTGAACGAGTCGGGTCTCCAGGGTGGCATTCATGCCATGCAGACGAACCATTTTGAGATTTCTCTGTAATTCCGCTAACGGTATTTCCATCGAATGGGCTCCTTATCTTCTTTTTCATCCTGGTTTTTAAAAACAGCCTTGGGTACGCAATCGTTGAAGTTGTCCCTCAGACATATCAGCCGGGTCCTTGATCGAGACCGGGATCAGGTCCCTGGGCAGGTCCCAGTCAAACACGGTCACATCGAAACTCTGCTGTCGTAACAGCTCCAATGCCCGACAAGCTCCTTTTTGGCCGGCATCGTCCCGGTCCAGAAACAATACGATTCGGGGGAATCCGATCCGGGATCGAATCCACGCCAGGCGCTCGATCTGCTCGGCAGAGATGTGCGCCCCCATCAAGGCGCCGACATTGCGGCAGCCCGCCTCTACCAGCTTGGCGACATCAAAGAAGCCCTCCACCAGAACCAGACCGAAAGTACTCACCTGGCAGCCGGCTTCCGGATCCAGCAGGAGCCGATCCTGGTTGTAGATTTCCAGCCCTTTCCGAAACGGGTAGCTCCAGTACTTTCCATCCGTGTTCTCCTGTTCGGGTATGAGGGCCCGCCCGGTGTGGCTCAGGATGACCGGCTGAAGTCCCTGCCCGTTTTCTTTCACGCCCCGGATTTGAAACACCAGGCGGGAATGCAGCGGAGAGCCTGGCTGCCCGTTGCCTCTCGGAGGCAAAAAGCCACAGCCCAAGTAGCGGCAGGTGGCAACAGTTATGCCGCGACGGATCAGCTCCGGGTGATCAGGGTGAAGATAGCGGCGCAGATCGACCTCAATGGCGCGATTGGCAGTAGTCGCGCTGATCGGGCAGTTCACCGGATTTGGTTTCGCTTTTGGGTCCGGAACCGGCGGTGTCGGCGGCAATGCCGTGCAGATTCCCTGGGCGACCATCCACCCGGCCGTCTCAAACATGGTCATCGCACGGCCCTGCTGATGCAGCATCTCCCGGCAGAACTGGATGATGCCTCCGCCCTTGCCGCTGCTGAAGTCCTTGTAGACATTGGCCGTCAGGCTGACGTGCATCGAGGCCCGCTGTTCCTGAGTGAACGGCGATCGAAGCCAGATCTCATCATCCCGGCTGCGGCGCTGGTGATCGACATTCAGCTGGAACACTTCGATCACCTTCCGCCAGTTCGCCTGCTGCCAGACCTCCCGCAGTTGCTCCGGGTCGAGGCTTCGTGATTGAACAACAGCCGGCTTCTGTGCAACCGGTGGTGCCGGCGGCTCGGCCTGGGCCGCGTGTTGATCCCAGAAGGCGGCGTAATCTTCCCCGGGGCGAATCAAAGCATGTTCTTGTGTGAGATGGCCCGCTTCTTCGGCTTTCCGTTCCGCGGCTTCCGCCGCCATGCTTTCCACGATCCGCCGTATGGCTTTGGAGCTTCTCAGCCCGTTGCGTTTGGCAACTTCGGCTGCTTTCTCTACGTGGCAGGCCGCGGAGTGTCGGACCAGATTGACGAGCGCGTACATGCGGCGTTGCCCGCTGCGGCCTTCTTCCTTAAACCAGGTCTCGCACAAATCGAAGGTGTGCGGGCCGATGCATTCGGCCTGAGCCAGCAGCCGGTCCGTTTCCCTGGACGGATTGAAGATCCGATCCGCGGGATCCATCATCAGGGAGCCAGGTCGCCGGCTCTTGGGATGGCGGCGGATGACCTCCATCCGGACCGGATCCAGAATCTCGACTTGATCGTCGTAGATCCGCACCACCACCTGGCTGCCGATCGGCGCCGGGCTGGCGGCATAGTAGGATTGGCCGATCTGGGTTGTACCGTCATCATAGACGGTCCGGGTTTCCTGCTGAAAGTAGCGGAACGACATCAGCGGCAACGGCTTCAGATAGGCCTTCTCTTCCTGGAACAGTTCCTTGACCTGTCGTTTGGCCCGCCCATGGATTCGTGGCGATGCCCACCGCTCCTCCCAATGCATCAGCCATTCATTCTGGGCCTCGATGCTTTCGAATTTGCGTCCCTTCAAGGCCGTGTTCTGTGTGTATTTCACCGCGTTTTCCACGGTCCCTTTGCGGTCCGGATCGCGGACCCTTGCCGGATCCGCCACTACGGAATAGTGCTTCAACATGGCGGCATACAGCGGATTGAGATCCGGCTCATAAATGTCCGGCTTGATCACGCCTTCCTTGAGGTTGTCGAGCATCACGTATTGCGTGCAACCCGTAAAATATCGGAACGCTTCCTCGTGCAGTCGGCACCAGGCTTCCTTGCTCGAGTTCCAGACCACTTTCCGAAAGGCGCCCCCGGAATACTTCAAGGTCATGATGAACAGGCGCGGCCGCCGGTATTTCCCGCTGCTGTGAAGAGTCGGCGCGCCCTGGCCGTAATCCACCTGGGCTTCTTCGCCCATGAGGAATTCCAGCCGGTCATACTGCTCGGGATCCTTCTTCTTGAGCAGCCGCACGAACCGCTTCACGCTGTTGTATCGGTGAGTGAAACCGAATAGTTCCACCAGATCCTGGTAAATGGCCATGGCGTTGCGACCGAGCCTCACCTGCGCCTCGATCCACTCCCGGTCGGATTCACAGGCCGATCGGATATGCTTGGGCATTTTGGTCGCCGAAGCCGGTGGCCGGGGTGGGGGATTTTGAACCGCTGAGGTCTCCGAGCCGGTGGCCACTTCCACTGAAGTGGGCGATTTTGAATCATCACCGTTTTCGGCCGTACTCGGGACGCTCAATCGGGCATAACGGCGGATAGTCTTTCGATCGATCCCGATCTTGCGCTCGATCTCCCGTTGACTTAACTCATTGTCCAGCAATGTTTTGATCGTGGTCTGCAGCGACGGCTTCAAAACGTTCATCCTCTCTCTCCCATCTGTGAAAATGGGAGCTTGCACGTTCTGTCGCCGTCTGCAGCGATGTTTATCGCGAAATCTGCGCTGCTAGGTGGGGGATTTTGAAGTGGCCACAGGTGGGGGATTTTGGGTGGCCATCAGGGCGCTGTCGCGCCGGCTGCTTGCCGCGCACGATCCGCGTTATGTTCTGAGTTTGATTATGTTCTGAGTTTTTCTTCTCGGTGTTTCCTGATTCCAAAAAGAAATAGATAGCTTTTCCCTTTTTCTTCTCCTTTCTGATTCTTTCCCCTTCTCATTCTTCCCGTCTTATTCTTCCGCGGGCGTTTCCCTATGATTCCGCCCCCTTCATCAATGATTGCTGCAGGGTTCCGCATTCCAGGGGAAAAGTATCCATGGTCAAACGGAAGAGGTGTCCTTTTTGTCGCTGCCTGTTTATACCGGACCCGCGCCGCAAAGAACGACAAAGAACCTGTGGCCGGCAGGAATGCCGCCAAAGCCGGAAACGCCAGTCCAATGAGGAGTGGCGATCAGGGCATCCAGATTACTTTCGAGGCATGTACCAGCAACAAAAGGAGGCCTATGGAACCAGGGCCGAGTACAAGAAAAAGTACCGCAAGGAAAACCCTGAGTATGTGCACCGCAACGCCGCTTTCGTCAGAAAAAGCCGCATGCGCCCACGAAAAGTGGAGCCTGAACCGGTAAGTCCCACAAGCTGTGATCTGCTTCTAACTGTTTGGAACCAAACCGCTAAGGTCTCGATTACCCATGTAAGTCACACAAGCCGTGATATTTTCGTAACTGTTTCCCGAAGCGGGGTTTAAGGGAAAACTGCATGTGTAAGTCCCACAAGCCCAAATAGACTGCGCGCACTTTTCGACGTAGTTTGACCCCATGATGACCAAACGACCGCAACCGCCGCGGCCGGATCGCATTCGATCCATCTGCGGTTCCTTCAGTTGGATCGACCATCGGTTCTTCCGCCAGGGATTCGACCAGGGATTAACCCGCCTGGAGAAGCTTCTCTACCTCGTGCTGATCGCCGTTTCCAATCGGGACGGGGTGAGCTTTTATTCCGACGAACGGTTGGGGGAGTTGCTCGATATTCGCTTCCCCCACGAACTCACCGGCGCCCGCAGTGAACTCGTCGCACGCGACCTGATCGCATTCGAGCAAGCGATCTATCAAGTCCTGGACCTGCCGTCCGGCGCTGCTCCCCCCGGCCGCTGGGGAAGTAAGTGAAGGAGGAGCTATGGACTTTGCCGCATGGATTTCCGATTACGGGACCTATCTCGAGTCCTCCGGTTATGCCGGCCGTAAGATCAGATCGCGACTGAAACACTTGAACTGCTTGCGAGCCTTTATCGATGCGCGAGGCATGGAGTCGCCGGAGGCATTTTGTCCGGAACTGGCGAGTGACTTTATCGATTACTGGGTGCGCCATCAACCTTGGGCCAAAACCAGCAAAGGGTTCAGTCGACAATCGAGATTTGAACCGCAGCATCACATCGCCATCCAATATACCCTGCATTGTTTCTTCCGCTGGGCACATGCCACCGGACATCTCCAAAGCGATATCTTTCCTTGGAGGCCCGCCGTGCGGGGGAACTACTTCTTTCCGGCGTCGAGTGACTATCTGCGTTTTTGCGAACAGCACAAGGGACTGGCCCGAAACTCCTTGCTGCAGACTGAGCTCTTCGTGCGCCGCTTTGACGGGTTTCTCCATTCCGGGCAGGTGAAAAAGTGGAATGAGATGCAAAGCCATCACATCGATAATTTCATCCTTCAGCAGGCTGACAAGAACATCAAGCGCATTCAACGCATTCAGAAAGTGCTGCGCGGTCTATTCCGATATCTCTTCAGCCTTGGTCTGCTGGACCGCGACTGGGGATCCGCACTGCATGCACCCCGCCAGTACCGCCTGGCTCATGTTCCCCGGGTCATCTCGCCTGACCAGGTGCTCCGATTACTGCATAGCATTGACCGCGGGCGGCGAGGAGGAAAACGGGATTTTGCCATGATCCTGATGGCAGCCAGCCTGGGTGTGCGGGCCAGCGAGATCGCCAGCCTTTGCCTGGAAGATCTCGATTGGAGAAAAGCAGTAGTGCGGTTTAAACAATCCAAGAACCGGAAGCTGCTCTGGATGCCGCTTTCCCGGCCTCTGGTTGAAGTCTTGGCGTCTTACCTGAAAACCGAGCGCCCCCAAAGCAGCGCTCAGCGATGCGTGTTCTTGCGGCTCAATGCTCCTTGGGAGGCATTGACTCCGAGCGGTCTTGCCGGCGCGATCAGCAAAAGGCTGCATGCCGCCGGAATCAAAGGCAGCGGCCACCGACTTCGTCATTCCTTCGCGAGTGAGTTGCTGCGTGTTGGCGTCGACTTTTCAACCCTGCAGGAGCTGCTGGGTCACAGCCACATCTCCTCCACTCAGATCTACACCAAGATCGATCTGGTCCAACTCCGGGAAGTGGCCGAAAGCGATGCGGAAGGTTACTGAGATGGACAATGTGCCCGAACTCGACTACGAGAGCTTTCTCGCAGAGGCCATGCGGGATTACCTGGATTATCTCGACCATCTCGGATTCAGCACCGTGATGCAGGCTTACAATCTAAAGTGCATTGATCGCTTTCTGGTGGAACATCAGGTCCGGCACTGCGAACAACTCAATACCCGGTTGATGTTTCGGTTTGTGGACAAACACAAGGGACGGGTCAAAGCCCACACAATCCGCTTATTGAGGCACACTTTTCATGGACTGTGCCGTTACTTGATCCGCCGGGGGTGGATGACGGGAAACCCGATAGCTGGTTTTCCGATCCCTAAGGGCCAGCCTTATCGCCCGCACGTGTTTTCCGCGCGGGAGCTGAGTCTCTTTTTTGGCTTTTTTAAAACGCAGAGGGAGCAAGCCACGGATCCCGTGGTTCGTTTCCGCACACTATCTTGGTACACCTTCTACCACCTTCTGTACGCTTGCGGGCTGCGCGTTTCCGAGGCTGTTGCCCTCACAACCTCCATGTATTCGGCCGAACAGGCCACTCTCTATATCGAGCGCTCGAAGTTTCTCAAAGATCGCCTCATCCCGATAAGCCAAACAGTATGTTCGAATCTGGATCGTCTTCTCAATGAGCGAGAGCAGCTATTCGGGGTTGCGCGCGAAGGCTTTGTGTTCTTATTCCTGCCGGAATCACGACCGTACAATCGCCTGTGGGCCAGCCAATATTTTCGCCGGGTGCTTCAGCGCCTCGGACTTTACCACCGAGAGGAATATCATCGCGGCGTGTGCACCGGCACACCCCATCTGCACGAACTGCGCAGAGCGTTCGCCGTGCATCGCCTCCTGAAATGGTACCGGGATAAAGCGGACGTCAACGCCAAGCTTCCGCTGCTGGCCACCTACATGGGACACAGCTACTTCGGCCATACAAAAACCTATTTGACGTTGACGCAGCAACTGCTGTCGGAAGCTGGTCACCGTTTTGCGCATAGCTTTGACCACCTGGACTGGGTCATCGATGATTCCAAACTCGGATAAGCTTTCGGCCCACCTTCATTACTTCTTCACCTGCTACTTGCCGCAGCACCGCGAGGTTTCTCCTCACACGCTGTCCAGTTATAAACAGACGTTTATCCATTTGCTGCGTTACTGGAACCGTGTGGCCCCGGATTGTCCCGATCCAACGCTTGATCGGTTTCAAGTAGGATTGTTGCTCGAGTTTCTTTCAAATCTGGAGAAGGAACTCGGCAACACGGCATCCACACGCAACTCACGGCTGGCTGCCTTGAAGTCCTTCTTCAAAATGGTGGGTTTAGTGGAACCCCGCTATCAGAGCCACGCCCGTCAAATCCTGATGATTCCCGCGAAAAGGATCCGGCGTTGGCCCTTTGAATACCTGGACAAAAACGAGGTTGATGCCGTTTTCTCCTGCGTCAGTACGCAGACTCACGATGGTTACCGTGATCTCTGCATTCTCCGCACCTTGTATAACTCCGGAGCGCGTGCCTCCGAGCTGTGCGGCATCAGGCTGTGCGACCTCGACCTTCCTGACAAACAAGTGCTTCTTCACGGCAAAGGGAAAAAGGCCCGCACCGTGCCGCTGTGGGATTCGACGGTGGCCTTCCTTGGCACTTATATTAAATCGGAACGCCGAGCACCTCGCGATCCCTACCGCAACTTCCTATTCATCAACCAGCGCCGCGGTTCTTTAACACGATCTGGTCTTTACTCTCTTTGCAAACAATACCTCGCTGCGGCGCGTGCCAAGGTCCCAACCCTGGAACGCAAGAGGATCCACCCCGTGCACGTCTGGCGCTACACCACTGCCAGCCACCTGCTTCTGGCCGGCGTCGATCTCACCGTGATTCAAGAATGGTTGGGACATGTATCCATCAACACTACCTGCCGCTATAAAGGAATCTCAGTAGAGACCAAACGGGCGGCGTTGCAGAAGTTTTATCTCTTCGAGAAATCCTGGCAGGATGCAAAGCCGGACGGAATCGACTGGAGTTTGCATTCGGATCTTCTGACGTTCCTGGAGTCCCTCTAGTCGCCTGAGCAATACGCGGCTTACTGAATTCCTGCGGCATCGTCCCCAAAATAATGTGCTGAGTTTTTCTGCCGAAATCGCTTACTCCATGATTCCACAGCAGTTGCATGAAAACCGCCCTAATCCCATTAAGCTCTGCGTTTGTAGCGCTTTACGACAACTCAGAACATAATCTGCGGCACACCTTTGCCGTTCGGTGTCTCCTTCGCTGGTACAGGGAGGGAGCCAACGTCGATCAGAAAATCGCGGCGTTGGCAACTTACCTCGGGCACGTGAATGTGACGAAGACCTACTGGTACTTGACCGCGGTTCCTGAGTTGCTCGCCATTGTGGGCTCGAGATTTGAAGAGTTCTCGCATGCACAGACGGGAGGTGCTCATGAAGCACGATAATACGAGGAACCGTTTCCCCACGCTCATTCATGAGTTCTTCTGCAACTACCTCATGGCGCAACGAAACATGAGTGCTCAGACGGTGGCGAGTTATAGAGATACATTCCGCCTCCTTCTGGCGTTCGCTCAAACACGTTTCAATAAGTGCCCAAGCAAGTTGAATCTGGAAGATATCGACGCACCGCTCATTCTGGCATTCCTTGAACATCTGGAAAAGGTTCGAGGTAACCTAGCCCGGACACGAAACGCTCGCCTGGCGGCCATTCGCTCTTTTTGCAAGCAAGCAGCGCTTCGAGAACCGGTATTCTTGCCAAACGCTCAGCAGATCCTTGCAATCCCGATGAAGAGGTTTGACAAGCCCTTACTGGGGTTCCTATCCAGGCAAGAAATGGATGCCATTATGAATGCCCCCGATAAATCAACATGGAATGGGCATCGCGATCACGTCATGTTCTCGACCTTTTACAACACAGGAGCGAGGGTTTCCGAAATAATCGCTTTAAGCACCGGTGACGTAATCCTCGGCGACCATAGCTTTGTAACAATCCACGGGAAGGGGCGCAAGGAAAGGTCCGTCCCATTATGGAAAAGCACGGCGAAACTGATCCGAGGATGGTTAAATCGTGCCGGGCCCAGTCCAGCCTCCCATGTGTTTACCAATCGCAGGGGATTGCCTTTGACACGTTCCGGCATTGAACAGAGGCTTCGCGTTGCCGTTGGCAAAGCGACAGCCAAGTGCGGCTCGCTTGAAGGTAAAAAAATATCCGTCCATACTCTCAGGCATACGACCGCCATGCATCTGCTCGAGTCGGGAGTTGATATCGCAACCATTGCCCTTTGGCTTGGCCATGAATCGCTCTCAACAACTCACAGCTACATTGAGGCGAACTTGCAGATGAAGCAACGAGCCCTGGAAAAACTAGATGAACCCAAGAACACACCGGGTCGGTTCAGACCGACCGACAAGGTTCTTGCTTTCCTGGACAGCCTATAATTATGCAGACTCCGGCAGGGCGCGGCCTCTGTAACGATCAGCCTTGCCGGAACTCTCTCCGCATAATCGCAATGTCAGCATAACATCCATTATGCAGAGCTCTGCATAACGGATGCCCGTGACTGAGGATGATCGCAGCTGCGTTTTTCAGGATGGCTGCTTTGAAAATTTCGCGAGGATGAGCGATCGAGGATGTGAGACTGCCGACGGACACAATATCCATGCCGACGATGACGTTCTTGGCGTTTAAGATGAGGCAAATGAGCTTTTCGCGATCGGCCCTGAGGAGTTCATCGCGGAGGATTTCGACAACATCATCGGCATTGTGGACCGCGGTTCTCGGCCCAGTCTGGATCGTGCGATCGCGGACCAGCTCGACGTGATAAACCGGAATGTAGCTTCTCGACAGGCGACGCCTGGTTTGGATAGTTTGATCGATTCCGCCGTCGGTAGGGCCTGTTTCGGCGAATGAATTTGCGTCGGGGACTGTGGCTCGCTTCTCGTACATGATCTGCTTCTCCTTTTCTGCCCTCGTTCTCTCGGGGCACCCTTGAAAGTGAGCGAGGCCAGCTCCCGGAATGAGACGAGTGCATTCTTGGGGGGACCGCGCGAGATTCTGGTGAGCGACAGCGAACGCACCCATGGGGCAGAATCTCGTGTGGGGGTGCCGAGAAAGCAGAACGAGGCGGTGAAGGGCGCGGCCGAAAAGCGAGCGGGGTGCACGAGAGAGCGAGAGCAGAAAAGCAGAACGACACGAACGGGAGTGTGACTTGAACCATAGGCCACTGCGGCCAGCTCATGCTTCCAATCAGACACGCGTCAGATGGAGCCACATTGGGGAACTATTCGAACATGGAGCGATGCTAGGATGGCTGCAAATTTCACATCTACGGTTAGCGCGTAATACGTCCATGCGGCAGTTAATCCAATATCGGCAGCGTGGCAGTTCATTCTTCCTAGCACCATCCTCAGGCTAGCCTTTGATGAATTGATACCCTTGTAAGGAGTCCTTTCTGATTGTCAGATTTCTCCGTTTTTGTTAGAGGTGTGGATCGCCAGTGGGCGCCCTACCACTTATTTCGCGAGCTGTGTATACTTTAAGTCACGCGCCTTCAATCGCCCCCCTTTATGAGGAGGAGAGCCGATGGGTGAATCAACAAGTCGATCGATCAAGTTGGGCGTAATCACCGACATTACGGGCCCACTTTCGTTCTTGGGTATCGCCAATGCGAACGTGGCTAAAATGGTCATAAATGACATCAACGCCAAGGGTGGCTTGCTGGGACGGAAGATCGATCTGTACCTCGAGGACAGCGCAACGACCGATAGCGTTGGGGAAGACAAGGCCAAGAAGCTCGTCCAGCAAGATCAGGTTGACGTGGTCTTCGGCGGCATCTACAGCTCCATGAGGCAAGCCATCAAGGGCCC
>JACQSY010000099.1 GCA_016211085.1 Acidobacteriota bacterium
GTAATTGCCGGTTCTCGCGTACATTCCCTGGCTGCGGTTATCCTGGCGCCTTTCAACGTTTGCTCCAAACTTCATGGAATGGCTCCCTCTTACATATGAAAGGTCATCCTTGTATTGAAAATAGTTGCTGACCTCAAAAATGCTGGGAGAGGGCCGGGTGCTCAACGAGCTCATGCCCGGAGCATTGAGTCCGCCATAAACCTGCTGGCCGCCCACCTTCTGGAACTGGGTGAACGATTTGAGCGGGCTTTTCCCTGGCAGCGGTTCCTCACGCTGGCCAACATTGGCACGCGTAAAGCCGACGACAAATTTGTTTACGACCTTAGGTGAAATAATGGTGGTGTGGCTCAGCGTCAAATACTGATTGCGCGTCGCGTTTGAGCCCAAGGTGGTAAAACTATCCGGGACGCTCCGCTGTCCATCATCGAAGGTGTAACGGCCGAACAACGAATGGGACGATGAGAAGTTATGATCGAGACGAATGGTCCAGAAATCTTCTTCCGTAACGCGGCTGATACCGCGAATAAACTCCGCTCGCCCGTCCCCAAAGTCCACTCCGTTGGGTTCCGGATAAAGCTCCAAAAAGGGTTTTACTTTAGGAGCAACGCCCACGTTTCTAACCTGGCCGGTAGCCGGATTCGGTACCAGTCCAGAGCGAGCGGCCAGACTCGGCACATTGGTGATGTCGGTAATCCCCAGCGCCTCTCTTAACCCTTCGAAGCTTCCAAAAAAGAAGGTGCGGTTCTTGACGATCGGCCCACCCACAGAACCCCCAAACTGATTGCGTTTGAACTCGGGAGGATCGTTTCTCGTCAACGGGTCTTTCGGGTTGCGATCGAAAAAATTGCGCGCATCCAGATTGTCATTCCGGTGAAATTCGAATGCCGAACCATGGATTTCGTTGGTGCCGGATTTGGTGACCGCGTTAAAAACACCTCCGGTATGGCTGCCGTACTCAGAACTGTACGCATTCGTGATCACATTGAACTCACGGATCGTTTCCACCCCCATCATCAGCCCTGCGGCGCTCCCCGGGGCTCCCTGACGATCTGTTATGCTGGCGCCGTCAAGCTGAAAGAGACTAGCGTTGGGCCTGCTACCCGCAATGGTGATTTTCTTGGCGAATCCCACCAGAGGACTCGCGTCTCCTCCAAACTCCACGAAAGCTACGCCCGTTTTCAGCGGCGCCAACTCGATCAGGCTGCGTGCGTTCAGAGGAAGGGAGCGGACCTGACTCTCGTCTACCAGCCCGGCAATGGTGGAACTGGTGGTATCCACCTGCGGCGCTTCTCCAAGAACTTCCACTCGCTCGGTCATCTCGCCCACGTTAAGAATCAGTTCGATCAGCGCCTGTTGGCCAACCGTCAAAGTGATTCCGCGTCGTACGGTGGTTTGAAAGCCGGTCAGCTCAGCAACTATTTCATAGCTGCCCACACCCAATTCCGGCACCTGATACCTCCCGCCGTCGTCTGTGATCACAGTCCTTTCCACACCGGTAGCGGTGTTGCGAACCGTGACTGTGACTCCGGGAAGCACTCCGCCGGTGCTGTCCTTGGCGACGCCCAAAATTGTGGCGGATGCTCCCTGGCCGTTCAGCTCCGCCACAAAAAGCGGTAGAAAAACAGCCAAAGTAAATACGACTAGTCTCCAATGCTGATTCCCATTCCTTTTCATAATTGCTCTCCGTTAAAAAATTGAATGGTTTTTCTCTGGGTGCGGGTAATTTTCAACGCAGGATGTAGATGAGGTATTTAGAGTAGCAACCCATCACCGCTTCCACGGGGGTTCTTCCCCCTGCAGCTCATCAGTCTCGCGGCCTACTTCTGCGAGCCCTACATTTTTGAACAACAACAACTTACAAGTTCAGCCAACGGACGGCTCCATCAGCCATTCAGAAGGCGGGAAGAATACTAATTCAAAGGGAAGCCAATTTCCAGAGAAGTTTGAGGTTCAGGTGGGAAAAAACTCTAATCGCATATTATTGGGCACACCCCCTCTCAAGCCGGAAAGCGCGGCCGGTTCGCCGGCCGCGCGTCTCAGAGTCTGGGGAATCAGTTCACCAACGTACAATCACAAATCCCGCGGTTCCGGGCTGGCCACTGGCATCGCCTCCGCCGTCGCCTCCCTGACCGTATGTAGGTGCAAAGGGGCCGTTGTAGACGACGCTCGAGCCTGAGCCGCCTCCGGCAGGCTCGCTTCCGCTGAATCCCACAAACGAAAATACACCGCCGGTGACCGTACCACCCACGCCCGGCGTGCCTCCATGGAAGGGGATCAACCCGCCGGAGCCACCACCTGCAAACAAGAAGGTGCCAAACGAGGAATTACCTCCTGCGCCTCCCGAGCCACAGCCGAAGTTCTTAGCACCTCCCGCGCCGACCGTCACGGGAATGACCTGCCCCGGCGTGACCGCAACCGTGGCCCTAAGATAGCCGCCACCCCCGCCGCCGCTGGGAGCGCCGTTGCAATCCGAATCGCCTGCGCCTCCACCACCCCAGATATCCACCAGGACCGCAGTCACGCCGCCAGGGACGACAAAGTTACCGCTCGCCGCAAAGCTTTGACTGCCACTGAGCACTTGGATAGTGGTGGGTCCCACCGGCCCTTGAGCGCCGGTAGCTCCCGTCGCCCCTTGAGCTCCCGTGGCCCCCTGCGGACCCGTGGCTCCTGTCGCCCCCTGGGCTCCGGTGGCACCCTGAGGTCCTTGCTCTCCTTGCGATCCCGTCGCACCTTGAGGCCCCGTGGCTCCCTGCGGACCGACAATCGACCAGTGAACCGCGTTTTCATTATTGGCACATGATCCGTTGACACCCACAAGAGTGACTTTGCCGTTGCCCGTGCTCACGCATGCATGGATCACGTCAGGATCCGAGTTCCCGTCATGAGCATAAGTTGCGGTCGAAAGTGCTGCAGTGGTGACAAGCAGACAGACTGCCGTTTGAAGTGACGTTCTCCCCTTTCGAAGCCGGAACATACAGCCTAGAACCACCGAAATTCTCGTGACCATCAGTCCTCCCGAAGACATTCGACAACGCTCCCGTCGGCCTTCGTCGAAAAGTAATGCACCTGGCGGTCGGGGCACCGCAACGGAAAGTGCCGCAGGACTAAATCACAAAACGGCCCCACTTTGTTTTTTAAATGTCTCTGATTGCGTGCAGAACGCACGCTTTAGAAGCCCCACAAATTACTCTATAGAACATTCAAACGCCCTGTCAATCAAATTTCCTCACTGTGCATCGGCTTCTTACGAGCAAGCCTCGTGAATGAACAGCTTCTCACCAATCCAGCAGAAAACTATGGTCCTCTTGCAGGAGTGCTCGTGTCTTGAAATCCGCACCAAGATCGTTCAACAGATCCATCAACCATCTGGCCTCCGTTGCCGATACGCAGTGCAATTGAAACCGTTTTGATTGCAGCGGGACCATTCGCAATCCCACCAGCCGGCCCACGCCCGGTTCCAACCGGGCAAAGTACATTAAAGCCAAATCTCCCCTGAATTTCTCATAACCGGTGATGCCTTCATAATCCGTTAAGAAGTCGCCACAACCATAGAGGATCAATCGCTCCTGGTAGACCTCCAAAGCTTTTACATGGTGAGAAGAGTGGCCATGAACCAAATCCACGCCCTCGTCGATGAGCCGATGAGCAAAATTGATGTGCTCATCAGGAATCTCGTACCCCCAATTACCACCCCAGTGGATAGAGACTACAATCACATCCCCAGGCTTCCGGGATGATGTCATGGCGCGGGCAAGACGGCTGGCCGTATTCTCAGACAAGTCCTCCACCAGATGGATGCCCGGCCGGTCTTCGGCGGCAGCCCAATCCGCAGGAATCCCACTGGTCGTCGATCCCACAGCAAAAATGAGAATACGCCCCTGCCCGGCCAGATCCAGCAACGCCGGTGCGGCAGCCTCTCTAATGTTATGTCCGGCGCCTGTATGCGATACGCACGCGCCGTCCAAGGTCTCCAGAGTTTCGATCAGTCCACGATCGGTCCAATCCAGAATATGGTTGTTAGCCAGGCAGCAGCAGTCGATGCCCGCGGCTGTGATGCAGCCGATATTCTGGGGACTCATCCGATAATTAATTCCCTTTAAACAAGGTTCGGTCGCACAGGTAATGGCTGTCTCCAGATTGACGATTCGAGCGTTGGCTCCTGCGCGGTTGAGTTCTCCAAGGGCGTCTCCCCAGATGTAGTTGAAATCCACCGGTCGTGGGATCCGTCCATTCACAGTCTCGGCGAATTGAACGTATTCGCAAGCGTCGCGGACGTAAGGCTCATAAAGCGCCGGATCCACGGGGTGAGGCAGGATCTGATCTATGCCCCTGCCGGTCATCACGTCGCCGCAGAGAAACAAACAGATGGGCTCCATATTAGACACGGTAGCTGTTACAGACTTTGCTCATCAAGATTCCGATCAAGGCTGACGACTCAATGCCACAGACTCCGCCAGCCTTCTCGTAGAATACCTCCCCTTTGAGGCAATAATACGGCTGGAAAATCCTTCCTGGGGAGCTTTCTAATCCCCATATCTCACAGGCGACCTTTGAAGCATACCTTGAACACCTGAGCCTTACGGCCAACATTTCAATTCCACAAGGTCCGCGCGAGATTGCGAGCCAAGAGATTCGCCGGTTTGTCAGGCGCCTGAGGGCCTTGCTACGATAAAAGAAAGCAGAAACTCTCCCAGTATCTGGCGGGCGTGATTATGACGAAGGTGGAACAGCTTGCAGATTTTGTAGTCAACGCCTCGTTTACCGATATGTCCGCCGACGCCGTCCGGGAGATGAAGATCCGGATCCTGGACTCTCTGGGGTGTGCAATCGGCGCGCTCTGTAGCGAGCTGATCCGGTTCCTGCGGAAACACATCGAAGATTTTGGCGGACATCATCAATGCACGCTGATGGGGGGAGGCGCTACTGCTCCCGACCGTGCTGCCTTCTTTAACAGCGCCCTGGTCCGCTATCTGGATTTCAACGACAGCTACCTTGCCAAAGGGGAGACCTGTCATCCCAGTGACAATCTGGCCGGCATACTTGCCGCTGCAGAATACGCAAGGGCCGGCGGCACTGACTTCCTGATCGCTTTGGCGGTCGCTTACCAAGTCCAGTGCCGTCTCAGCGATGTTGCACCGGTTCGCCAGCGGGGCTTTGACCATACGACCCAAGGTTCTTATTCAGTGGCGGCGGGTGTTGCCAGGGTCCTGAAACTGGATCGGGAAAAAGCAGCACACGCCCTGGCCATCAGCGGCACCGCCTTCAACGCGCTGCGGGTGACGCGTACCGGAAGGCTGTCACACTGGAAAGGACTTGCCTTTCCTAACACTGCCTTCGGCGCCACACACGCGTGTTTCCTTGCCCTGCGCGGCATCACCGGACCGCTGGAGGTATTCGAGGGTAATAAAGGTTTTATCGACAGCATCTCCGGACCTTTTGAAATTGACTGGTCGAAGCAGAACCTGGAGGCGGTGACGGAGACAATACTAAAAAAGTACAACGCCGAGATTCACTCCCAATCCGCTATTGAAGGAATACTGGAACTGCAGCGCGAGGCAGGGTTTCGGGCGGAAGAAGTCCGGCACATAAGCATCGAGATCTTCGATGTGGCACATAAGATTATCGGCGGTGGTGAAGAAGGCTCCAAGACTGAGGTACACACTAAAGAAGAGGCGGACCATAGTCTTCCGTACATCATCGCAGTCGCATTGCTCGATGGCCAGGTGACACCGGCACAGTACGCTCCGGAACGGATCCGCAGAGCTGACGTGCAAGAGCTGCTCCGAAAAGTGAGCGTACATCCGGTTCCCCACCTCAGCGCCCGGTTTCCTTCGGAACTGCCCTGCAGCGTCACCGTGCACCTGAACAACGAGCAAATCCTTCACAAGCAGAAAAAGGATTACCCCGGGTTCTTTACATCGCCTTGGACGTGGGAGACGGTGGCCGAAAAATTTCACGTGCTTGCAGCTCCCTATGCTGAGCGCTCGTTGCGTGAAAGTATCGTCGAGCACGTCGCCAATCTGGAGCACATTCCAGTTTCAGAAATAACCCGACTCTTAGCACAGGTAGGTCATCATGAATAATCGTCCCTTTTCCTTCATCGGCATGAACCAGCGTGAGAACAAGCCGCGCAGTCGTGGCGTCACTGAAATTAGAGGACCCTATTACACCCCCATGGGCAAGCGGTACCTGGAGGACATCCTGGAGACGATGGGTGAATACATCGACTCCCTGAAGTTCGCTGGCGGCTCCTTCACCTTGATGCCACGGGACAAATTGAAGGAGATCATTGATCTCGCGCACGGCCACGACGTCCTGGTATCCACAGGTGGTTTTATAGAGTACGTACTTGCGCGTAATCCCCAGGCTGTGGAGGCCTACATCCAGGAGTGTTGCAATATTGGGTTTGACATTCTCGAGATCTCGAGCGGCTTCATTAGCATCTCTACTGACGATTGGTTGCGCCTCGTGGAGCGGGTCACTAGAGCCGGAGTAAAGGCCAAGCCTGAAGTGGGTATTCAATTTGGCGCCGGTGGGGCTACCCGCCCGGAGGACCTCGAAACCGAAGGCACCCGGGATCCGGAATGGTCCATCGGCCAGGCACGCCGCTTTCTGGAGGCCGGCGCCTACATGATCATGATCGAGTCGGAAGGCATCACTGAAAGTGTTCGCACATGGCGCACTGATGCCGTGGCAAAGTTCATCAACGGTCTCGGTCTTGAAAAAGTGATGTTTGAAGCGGCTGATCCTCAGGTGTTTGCCTGGTACATCAAGAACTACGGACCCGACGTGAACCTTTTCGTCGATCACAGCCAGATCGTGCAGCTCGAAACTTTGCGTCGTGGCATCTGGGGAACCAAGGATCTGTGGGGACGAATCGTCACATTCAAGGAGTGACCGGCAAGCACCCTCATCACTGTGAACTGAGGCAAGCAGATCAGGAGCGTCTCGGCACTCGAGCTGCCAGTCCTCGATGGGCGGTGGCATGGAAATTTCCGCCTCTTCAACAGACCACGCGTATTAAGCACATTGAGGCGTACGTTGGACACTGGTGCGCATGGGAGATAAAAGCGCCAACTGTTCCTCCCCCGATTTTGTGGACACCCAGAAAAGACTCTCATAGAGTCTAGAA
>JACQSY010000100.1 GCA_016211085.1 Acidobacteriota bacterium
CAATTCTTATCCTGACCTTAAGCCGGGAGCCAAAGTGGCGATTGATTCAAGAAATCCCAACCGATACTTCGATCCTTCAGCCTTCCTGAATCCTGAGTCAGGATTTGTGGGGAACTTCGGAAGAAACGTGGTCATTGCGCCGGGTGTAGCGACGTTGGACTTGGTTTTAACAAATAACATCAAGGCCACAGAACGGCTGACCGTTCAATTTCGAGGAGAGTTTTTCAACATTCTGAACCGGGCCAACTTTGGATTGCCTTCCTCGGCGATTTTTGATCCGGGAACGTTCCTGGTTCGACCCACGGCGGGCCGGATCACTAACACGCAAACCACTTCGCGGCAGATCCAGTTTGGATTGAAATTACTTTTCTAAAAGAGCCAGGGCATTGCAAAAAGGGTCACAGCCTTCAAAGCGACTGTGACCCTAGTTTTGGAGCAACGCTACCGCCGGCAAATCTTTCAGAGGCGCAAGTGACCAACGAGCGCTCCGGGTGCAACAAACGCGAGCGCTTACTCCGCTGCGCTGCGTGCGCGCCTCCGCAACGCTGGCGCGGGCCAAATCTACGAAGGCGCGACTGAAAGGAGCGCTCCTGCGGCACGTCGGAGGAGCGCTTACTGCGCGCTTTCGCTCAGTGCGCGCCTCCGATTGCCACTTCGGGGCAGGACTAATCCACAAACTCTTCTGGAAATCAGTTTGCATCTAAGTTAGTATATTTACACTTATTTGTAGCTGGTACTGCTCATGAAGCTGAACTGATAGTTCCCAGGTTTCTTTTCAGCGTTTACCTGCCTTCGTCGTGAGGATGATGAGTGTTGCTGCGTGACCCTGCTTTCTGCAGAAGGCCGGTGAGGGACGGGCACGTGACCGCATCCCGTACCACGTGCTCAAAATTACCCGCACCGGAGAAATGAATGCCAACTTTTTAGGGAGGTAATGATGAAAAGGAACAAAAATCAGTACTGGGGCCTGTTGGTGTTGGCTTGGGTTCTTGTTCTTCCACTGCTGATGGCGGTGCTGAACGGGCAGGGCGCATCAGCCACCGTTTTAGGAATTGCGAAGGACAGCACCGGCGGCGTGCTTCCCGGAGTCACGGTCACGGTTCGCAACACTGCTACCGGCGTTGAACGCACCGCTGTCACAGACGACGGCGGAAGATACCAGGTGCCTGAGTTGGGGGTCGGCAGCTATGAAATTGTTGCCGAACTCACGGGATTTCAGACCACCGTTCGCCGCGGAATCACCTTGACGGTGGGACAGCAGGCTCTGATCGATCTCACTTTAAACGTGGGCGAGATGACCGAGCGCGTCGAGGTGGTGGGAGAAGCGCCGCAGGTGGATACCACCAGTTCCACCATTGCCGGGCTGGTAGACGAGAGTCAGGTCCGCTCCCTTCCTCTGAACGCACGCAGCCTGATCGAGTTGGCGCCGCTGAAAACGGGCGTCGCTTTTGTCGAGTTCGGAGGAGACGGCAGTCCCCTGGTGGGCTTCGCGAGAAAAATCACAATTGCGGGCAGCAGGCCTAATGCCAGCCTATTCCAGCTCGACGGCGCCAGCATTACCGACCGCCAGGGCGCCCCAGGGAGCGCTGCCGGACTGCTCATGGGAGTGGAGACCATCCGTGAATTCAACGTGGTCACCAACGCCTACAGCTCCGAGTACGGCAGCCACACAGGCGGGGTGTTTAATGCAGTCACCAAATCCGGAACCAATTCCATCCACGGATCTGTTTTTGAGTTCCACCGCAACGACAACCTGGATGCAAGAAACTTTTTTGATCGAAATCCGAGAAATCCCCAGGAAAGGAGCGATCCTCCCGAATTCAAGCGCAATCAGTTTGGAGGATCCGTTGGCGGACCTATTGTCAAGAACCGCACCTTCTTTTTTGGAAGCTTCGAAGGGTTAAGAGAGGCGCTGGGAATTACTGAATTTACCAATGTTCCCAGTCTGAACACTCGTGCTGGCCTTCTGCCGAATCCGGCCACCGGCCAGCTCAGAAACGTGGGTGTCGCTCCCAAAGTGAAGCCGTTCTTAGAGCTTTACCCGGAACCAAACAGCACCGATTTTGGAGACGGGCGAGCGGAGTTCATCCGGGGCATCAGCCGAGACACGGAAGAAAATTTCTGGACCATCCGCCTCGACCACAACTTCTCATCGTCCCATTCGCTGTTCGGACGTTACACCTTCGATGATGGTGAGAGGAGTGTGCCGGACAGTTTTACCACCTTGGGCCTGAATGCGACACGGAATCAATATCTGACGCTGAGTGACACCACAATCATCTCGCCCAAGATCGTAAACAAGTTTGTATTTGGCTTTATCCGGGCCAATGTGGGACAACGGGAGGAGCCCCTGCCGGGGAAAACTCCTCTAAAGTCCTTTACCCAGTTTCAAAAGGTGGGCAGCCAGCAGGTTTTTGGAGGACTGGCGGCTCCCGGCATGAGTTCCCTGAGCACGCGTCCTTCCTCCAGTATTTTTGAGGTCAGCAACTATTTTCAATACAAGGATGACCTTTCATATGTAAGAGGGAGCCATTCCATGAAGTTTGGAGCAAACGTTGAAAGGCGCCAGGATAACCGCAGCCAGGGAATGTACGCGAGAACCGGCAATTAC
>JACQSY010000101.1 GCA_016211085.1 Acidobacteriota bacterium
GCGCGAGGCCATGACGATGACGTAAAGACGGCGTTGAACCTAAAATCCGGTTAAGATCAAATGCTATCCAAGCCTTATGCCGTTTCTCAAAATGCCACTTTTCGGACGAGAACTAACTAGTTTCGGGTGTTTCAGGTAGAATTCACTGGTGCGCCTGATCTTATTTGACATTGACGGCACACTCCTTTTGACCGGCGGGGCCGGCAGCAAGGCGCTGGCACGCGCCCTACACGAGATTTACGGCCTGGCCAATGGAATGGAAGCTATCAAGCCCGATGGCAAAACCGATCCCATGATCGTTCGGGAAGCCCTGGAACGCCATGGAAATCGTGCCGGAGAGAATGACTTCGAGCGCCTCTTTTCCCGCTATCTCTCATATCTCGAGGAGGAACTCCAGCAAAGCCGTTCTTTCAAAGTGCTGCCGGGTGTCGCCGAGTGTCTGGCACAACTCCATCAGCAACCAGATCTTCTGCTCGGACTCGCTACCGGGAACCTGGAGGTGGGGGCGCGCCTCAAGCTGCGACAGGCAGGACTGGATACCTATTTCTCCTACGGTGGTTACGCTTCGGATTCAGAAAACCGGACGGAACTCATTCGCATAGCCATTGAAAGAGGGGCTGCGAAGGCGGCGCCGCGAAGCCATCAAGTCGCCTTTGTGGTGGGTGATACTCCCCGTGACATAATACATGGCCGGGAAGCTGGAGCGCGAACCATTGCCGTGGCTACCGGTTCCTACAACATCGCACAACTGACGGAGTGCCATCCTGATCTGGTGATTGAAAATCTGACTGAGCAAGACCCCCTTTTAGAATTTCTGCTCTCATGAGAAGACTCTCTCAAGCAAGCTTGCTGGCGCAGCTTGAAAAAATGGCCGCGCTGAGCCGAGAAAATCTGGAAATGCCCGTCCTCCTGAAGCGCATTCTGGAAGGAACCAGCAAGCTGATTCCTTGTGATTCCCTGTTCATCTACGTCTACGACTCCATGGAGAAAATGCTGGTCTTGAAGGCTTCGCAAAACCCGCATCCTGCTCAGATGGGGGCTGTGAAACTGCGGCTGGGGGAAGGCGTTACCGGATGGGTTGCAACACACAAAAAGGTGGTAATGATCCCGCGCAACGCCTCCAGGGATCCCCGCTTCAAATTTATTTCCGAGCTTCCGGAAGATACTTTTGAATCTTTTCTGTCTGTCCCCATCTTCTTTCGAGACGACGTGGTCGGAGTCTTTAACGTGCAGAACAAGAAAGTGTATGAATTTCCGGAATCCACAGTCCTCTTGCTGAAATTGATCGGCCAAATGGTAGGCTTCACCATAGCCTATGCTCGACTTCAGGAGGAATTATCCAGGCTGCGTGAAGATCTGCGGTCCAGAAAGCTCGTGGAGCGGGCCAAAGGAGTTCTGCAACAAACCCTCAATGTCACTGAAGAGCAAGCCTACCGCATGTTGCAGCAGGAGAGTATGAAGACACGCCGTTCCATGGCCGATATTGCCGGAGCCATCATTCTGACGACCTCGTTCAAGAACGTAACCCGATAGTCGCCGGCCGAATGCGCTCCGCTGACCTCCTCACCCACCTCGATTACCGGTTTTTTCTTCCTTTGAGCTCACGGCTGCCTACCCGTTGGGCTTACCCCCTCGCCGACCTGCGGGGTACTTTGCAGTGCTTGCAGCGCCAGGAATCACGGAAACGGGCCGAGGAGAACGTCGCCAGAGTATTTCCAGAGTTGCCCCCCGGACGAGTGAAGGAAATTGTGGTCCAGCACTTCCGCGTCGAGTCTCGCAACCAGTTGGAAGCTCTCTGGTATGCCCGTCCCCGCCCTTTTTTTGAGCAACTTGTGAAAGCCAGGGGGCTGAAACTGCTGTTGAACCCTGACAGCCGCAGCGGAACGCTTTTGTTTTCGGGCCACTTCGGCAGCACGGGATTATTCTTTGTATATACAGGAAAGCACGGTGCTCGAATGAACATCGTGGGAAGATCGATCGAGCCCCATGAGAACCCAATGCACCCGGCTGCGCTTGCATACAACCGGGAACGCGTGAGGCTGATTGAGTCGGCGGTAGGGAATCCGTTCCTGTTGATTGGCCGGGGAAATTACCGCGCCATGCTTGCAAAACTTCATAACCGAGAAACGCTCATGCTCCTCATCGACGTCTTTCCGTCGCTGGTTTCGCGTACGGTAGAGATCACCTTTCTCGGAGAAAGCGCTCTCTTTCCCGAGGGAATTGGCAATCTCTATTTGGAGACTAGGTCCAGGATGATCTATTGGAACATCCACTGGGACCCGGAATGGCGCCGCCAGGAAATCACCCTCACTGATGTGACCTCGCGCGTCGAAGGGTGCGCCACCACACGAGAAGTAGTTCAGGAACTCGCCTTGATCCTGGAAAAAGATATTCGGCTTCTTCCAGGACACTGGCTGTCATGGGATTCGCTGGAGCACTTTCGCAAGCCGGCTCACTTACCGTAAAGAAGGTGGCAGGTGCGGCAAGCCTTGGGGAAAACCCCGGTCATAAAACCTTTCCGGAACTCTTGGAAGGAGGGATCCCCCCAGATGTTCAGAAAAGCCTGTTTTCGAATATCCCCAAAAAACAAGGAGGAGGGTGGATACAGGCGGCCTTCAAAATAGCGGCTCACATGGTGGCCAAAGTGACAACACGGAGCCATTTTGCCTTCGTAAGAAAAATAAACTGAGTTCAGCGGAGTCGCCAGACAATGACGCCCCACCTTTTGGGGCGTGAGAGGCCACTCCGAATGCATGACGGCCCGAATGCCCTCGCTTTCGGCTTTGTTGCAAAGACGTACAATTCTTTCCTCGACTTCAAGCAGCATGCTTGCGTCGTTGCCCGGTTCCAGCGCCAGGCGCAAGAAGCTCTTTTGCCAGTCTGCCGGCGTGGAAATCACGTTCAAATGCTTCAGGTGGAGCACGCAGGCTCCTACTTTCTTCATCCAGGGCAGGATTAAATCCAATTCCCCCGCATTGGACTGCTGAATGGTAAAAGCAATCGCCAACTCCAGCGGACTCCGTCGCTCCTGAACTTGCACGCTCAGCCTCTGGAGATTCTCGGTCACCTTCTCAAACTGAGCCCCGGTGCGAATGGCGTCAAACGTCGAAGGGGTCATCCCATCGATAGAAACGGCCAGACGTCCCAGCCCCGCCTCGATCAAGGCCTGACAGTTTTTCTCCGTCAAGACGGTCCCATTGGTGGTCATGGTGGTAAGGCACCCTCGATCTGCGGCCAGACGGATCATTTCAAAGATGCGGCGGTGCAACATGGGTTCACCCCAACCCGTAAAATCGACGGTGTGAGCATACTCCATCGCCTCATGGATCCTGAGATAAGTTTCCCATGACATGTCCAGATGAGGATCTTCACTGGAAAACCGGGGACACATCTCGCATTGCAGGTTGCAGCGAAATGTTGGCTCCAAATTAAAAGACAGACACCGGGCTGAGAGCATGTGCCGTGTTATTTTCTCACAAGATGGGCCGAAGGAGAGCTAGGGTCTCAGAGCGACATTAGAACCAGCAGGAAGCTGAGTTCGAATCCGCGCTTTTTCCCGCCTCATTAAAGGCCTTTACGATGTAGGTGAACGCGCCCGTGACGTATTTGCCGACTTTGTCTTCGTAGCGTGAAGTGTTGGCCCCCACCATTCCCACTACCCGAAACTCGCTACCATTGTCAGAGCGCAGGATTTCAAAGCCCAGTTCATTCGTAGACTGGTCGCTCCAGGACAGGACCGCCACGGCCATCCCACCGTCGAATCGGGCTGAAGCACGTAAGTCAAGCGGCTTCTGGGGCGAATCGTTTTCCTGGGCGGATGATTTAACACCCAACAGAAAGAAGAACACCACCAAAGCACCGAGGATTCTCTTCATCTTAAGACCTTGCACAACATAAGATTCCAAAAATCAGCGGGAGTTGCAGCCCTAAAGCAGGCAGGATGCGCCGCTCCTGTGTTTCTGGAGGTAGCTTGCCATCTCTTCTCCGCACTCCTTCAATTCCGCCTCGGGAAGCGCCTGTTGCAGGCGTTCAAAAAGGATTTCTTCTTCGCGGCGGATGTGTTCCCGAAGAAGGACGGCAAACTCGAGCAGGGTCTTCTTCAGTATCTCTCCCCCCGCTTTCCTCATAGTTTCGATCAGCTGCGCCAGGCGGAGATGATCGGCTCGCAAGCTCGCGACCGTATTGTCCTTTCCAGCGTCAAATTGCTCGGCTCGCGGAAAAACAAAAAGCTCTTCAGCCTGGAAGTGAGGCGTCAATTCGCGTTCGTAAAACAACACCGTCAAATCGCGCTGGGCTTCCGGTGCCGCCGGCCACTTTGCCCGTGGCGCCTTCGATTTTCCCAGCTCCAGGCGTTGTGCTAAAACCAAACCCAGATGATGGTCGCGCGAAAGCGGAATCAGGCTCGAATGTCGTTTCATGGGTTCATTGTATCGCCCAAGCTCCCAGGCCGGTCAGAAACTTTGGCCAAAACTTGGAAAGGCGGCCATAATCGTTTACAATTTCGACTAGTTCAATCGGAATATTGCCCTATGCGTTATTATCCTCTGTTTTTTGACCTTCAGGGACGTTGCTGTGTCGTCATTGGCCAGGGTCGTGTCGCAGATCAGAAGGCGCTCTTACTTCAACAAGCCGGGGGTGAGGTCATGCGCTCGACTTGCTTCGATCCTGACCAGGCTGCAGGAGCGCATTTGATTGTGGCTGTTGTGGATAGTGATGAGGACGCCGCTCGCCTCCAGGTGTTCGCGGAGCAAAAACGCATCCTCTTAAACGTAGTGGACCGCCCTCAGTATAGTAACTTCATTGCTCCGGCGCTTGTAGAATCCGGCGACCTGGTGATTGCCATCTCAACTTCCGGAAAGAGTCCTGCTCTGGCCGCCCAGATTCGTGACGAGTTGGAACAGCAGTTTGGACCTGAATACGAAATCTGGCTGGACTGGTTAGGCGCGCTACGCCCCAGGGTGCGAGAGATGCTTCCCGACTTTGAGCAGCGCCGTGAGTTATATCACCGGCTCCTCACTCTGAACTGGCGGGAGCGTCTTCGTATCGGAGATAAAGCTTCCTTAAAGCAAGAACTGGGAAAGCTGCTTGAACAGGCTGTAAATGATTTAAAGCAAAAGGTGAACAGTTGAAGGTTTATTCCAAGTGTGGAAAGGTTTATTTGCTTGGAGCCGGCCCGGGCGATCCTGAGCTGATCACGGTCAAAGGTGCTCGCTGCCTGAAAGAAGCCAACGTGGTGATTCACGATCGCCTGATTGATCCGCGTCTGCTCGATATGGCCAATCCGTCTGCAGAGCGAATTCTGGTGGGGAAAAAAGGAGGGCACTATACCGTTCCCCAGGAAACCATCAACCAGTTGCTTGTCAAGCATGCTCGGGAAGGCAAGATTGTGGTGCGTTTGAAAGGCGGAGACCCGTTTTTGTTCGGGCGGGGCGGCGAGGAAGCTTTGTTCTTGAAAAACGAAGGCGTCCCTTTTGAGGTCATTCCTGGGATCACCTCGGTCTCGGCAGTTCCCGCCGCAGCCGGCATTCCGCTCACCCACCGGGGTCTCTCATCCTCTATTGCCATTCTTACCGGGCACCAGTGTGCCAATACCGAGCATCCCCTACGCTGGGACCTGCTGGCCCAGGCGGCCGACACGCTGGTGGTGCTCATGCCGCTGCGTAATCTGCGCCAAATCGTCTCACAGCTGGTCTTGCACGGACGCTCTTTAGACACACCGGCCGCTTTAATTCAGGCCGGGACGTCACCCTCCCAACAGCGGGTCGTTTCCACGCTCAAAAACCTGGTAGCCGATGCCGCCCGCGCAGGCATTGATTCCCCGGCTTTGCTGGTGATCGGTGAGGTAGTCCGGCTCTCGGAAACCTTAAGCCAGATCACCCATGCGGTATCCGCCCACCCTTCGCTTCGCTCAGTCATTGGCGATTAAGATCTTTGCGGGGGGATGAAGCGCTTGCTCCGCTGACGCTTCGCGCGCGCCTCAGACGACGCAGCCTGTGATCACAGGCGCAAATGCCTGGCGGGCGCTCCCCTTTTGACCCGCGTGTTCTCATGAAGCCTTCGGCAGATAGGCGCGCGCCTAACTGACTGGAAGGCAACAAGTCCTGGTTGTGGCGCATACTGAGAGTCATGACATTATCCGCATACTCAGTGCACGAAGAGCGACACCACAGGAAAAGCGCTTTTATGAAAAAGGCCAATAACATGGAAAAGGAGATTCGCCCAGAGTACGACTTCGCTTCAATGTCAGGCGGAGTCCGTGGCAAGTACGTCAAAAAACTTCGACGCGAGAGTAACATCGTCGTGTTGGAGCCTGAGGTGGCTGCGGCCTTTCCATCAGGCGATGCAGTCAATGCTGCACTTCGTGGAATGCTGAAGACGGCGAAAGAAGTCCGAACATATGGAGGTCTGCCTGACACCGCCTTACAGTCTCGGGGGCGAGGCGGCCGCAAACCAAAATCACGAAGACGCTCTCACAGCGCTCGCGGCTGAGCTTACAGGCGAACGCATGGTCGTACGCTCCCTATGTTGGGGGAAATCAGTTCTCCTCTTTTTCGCCACGCGTCCTCTTCTTTTGAGGAGTACCAACCCACCTGGAGTGCTGGTCTGGATATAATTCCCGTTCGCGGTTATCATGGCACCGCCCTCCTGTAGTCAAAGTAAAAGCAGGAGACTTTACAAGGACCCAAGGGATCATGACTAGAAAATCATTCAACAAGAGGGTTGCCGTGCTTGGAACAGGCAAGATGGGCGGCATTCTTCTTCAGGCCTTTTTGAAACAGGGCTTGATTTCTCCCAAAGATACCTATGCCACGGTTCGGCACCCGGAAAAAGCGGAGTTGCGTGGCAAGCAGTTAGGTGTCAGCCTGACCACCGACAACCTGGCGGCCGCGCGCAAGGCGGATGTGATTCTGCTGTGCGTCAAGCCTCAGACAGTCCGCGAGGTTACTGAGCAAATACGACCGGCCATAAAGCCGGGCAAGCTGGTGATTTCAATTGCCGCTTCGGTTCCCACCTCCTACATAGAAAACGTGCTGGGCGATGGGATCCCCGTCATCCGGGCCATGCCCAACACTCCTTGCGTCGTGGGGTCAGGGATGATCGGGCTCTGCCGGGGGCGCTTTGCTGGACAGTCGGATCTCGACACGGCTCGAAAACTGTTTGAGACGGTCGGCAGGACTGTGACTGTCGACGAAAAGCATATGGACGCTGTAACTGGCCTTTCCGCCAGCGGTCCGGCGTTTATTTACATTATTCTGGAAGCTCTTGCAGAAGCAGGTGTTAAAGTGGGCTTGCCTCGGGACGTCGCCACCCTGCTGGCGGCCCAGACCACGCATGGAGCCGCTCAAGTAGTTCTGGATACCGGCGACCATCCGGCGCTTTTAAAAGATGCCGTCACCACGCCTGCGGGCTGTACCATTGATGGAATTCTTGAGCTGGAAGAAGGAAAGCTGCGGGTGACCTTGATCAAAGCAGTGGTGAAAGCGACGCAGCGCGCCAAAGAATTAATCCTGGAAACCTGACGCCTCTGTCCTTGGTGCCGTCGGTTGGGCCTTTGCCCGCACAGAAAATGGAGGTGCCGCCGGGAGCCTACGGTCGGCGCGCACGGAGCGCGAGCGGAGTGAGCGCTCCTGGGCTGGCGGAGCGCTCCCTGCAATCGCACCCCTGAGCTGTCTGGCGCGATCGCTTCGTGAGGTTGAAGCCGCTCTTTTGGCGTAAAGGCATTGAAAAAAAAAATCGCTGTGCTAACCTTACGATTTTGCAATTAAACCTGGTCCTGATACAGACAGGAGGATAGAAATGTATCCTAGCCCATTCCGCTACCACAGGGCGAGGTCCCTGAAGGAAGCGGCTTCCCTTCTTTCCGAACTAGGCGAAGGTTCAAAGGCATTGGCTGGCGGACAAAGTCTGATCCCCCTCATGAAGCTGCGCCTGGTTTCCCTCTCCGATCTGGTCGATCTTAATTTCATCCCCGGCGTTTCCGCAATCGAGCAAAAAGACAATCAGATCCACATCGGGGCTCTCGCGCGTCACGCTGATCTTGAGAAATCTCAAACGACAGCCCCAATTCCTATCATCCACGATTGTGCCAGCGGGATTGCAGACGTACAGATTCGCAGCCGTGGCACTATCGGGGGCTCGCTGGCCGAAGCCGATCCCAGCGGAGACTGGCCTTGCGTTCTTTTGACTCTACCCGTGGAACTTCGCTGCGTTGGCCCCAAGGGCGAACGCACCGTGCCGATTTCCAAGTTCTTTGTCGACGCTTATACCTCGGTGATGGAACATGATGAGCTGCTAAGCGGCATCATTGTAAAGCTCCCTCCTCCCCATAGCGGCGGAGCTTATTTGGCCTTTAAACGCAGCCCGCCGGTGTATCCCACCGCAAGTGCGGCGGTTCAGCTCACCCTGGAGGGAGACGTCTGCAAGGACGTGGGCATTGCCCTCGGGTGTGTCGGCTTGACCACCATCAAGGCGGTGCAGGCGGAGCAGCAGTTGCGAGGGAAAAGCATTGATCAAAAATCCATAACCAGGGCTGCCGAGGCTGCCATGGCCGAAGCTGATCCGCAAACCGATATGCGCGGCAGCATCGATTACAAACGCACCCTGGTTCGAGCCCTGGTGAAGAGGGCCACCGAAGTTGCAGTACGCCGCGCGCGCGGAGAGAAAGTAGAGGTAAGTCACTACTATGCGTGATCAAATCCCACTGGTCCCCATTGAAGTAAAAGTTAATGGAAAATCCCACAAGCTTGAAGTCGAGCCTCGTATGCTTCTGGTCGAGTTGCTTCGGGATGGACTGGGTCTTACCGGCACTCACATCGGCTGTGATACGACTTACTGCGGCGCTTGCACAGTCCTGCTGAACGGCAACCCTGTGAAATCGTGCACCGTGTTTGCGGTACAGGCGGATCAGGGAGAAATCATGACCGTCGAAGGTCTGGCCAAGGACGGACAACTCCATCCCCTCCAGTCAGCTTTTTCGGAACAACACGCCTTGCAGTGCGGGTACTGTACCCCCGGTATGTTGATGTCAAGTTATTCGCTGCTCAGCAAAAGCCCTTCGGTTACCGACAAGGACATCGTGAAAGGAATCGCAGGAAACGTTTGCCGGTGCACGGGATACCAGAACATCGTTAAAGCAATTCAACTCGCAGCTCAGCAAACGAAGGGCAGGTAGTGATGGCCATTAAATTACAAGGAGAATTCGAGGTCCGGAAAAAGCAGCAGGATGTCTACAACTTTTTAACTGATCCCAATAGGTTTGCTCCGCTGCTCCCCGATTTTCAGGAACTCGAAGTTCAAGACAACAAGCATTTCACAGTCAAGGTCAAGCTGGGGGTCTCCTATATCCGCGGCACCGCCACAGTAAAAATGGAATTATCTGAAGCGCAGCCGCCCAGCCGAGCTGCGTATCGAGGCACTGGCAGCGTGGTTGGCGGTTCCGTGGACATGAATGCCGGTTTCGACCTGACGGAAAGCCCCCAGGGGACCGTGGTGAAGTGGAATGGCGAAGCACAGATTTCAGGTCGCCTGGCTTCGGTGGCGGGAGGTTTGCTGGAGCCGTTGGCCAAAAAGAACATGCAGAACTTGATTGACAGTCTGAAGTCCGCACTCGAAAAGCAAGCCTGAGAGGACTGAGATTCAATAGAGTTTGGAAGAGAGGAGGCCTGTCGTGAGCAAGGCTAAAGAGAATAAGAAACCGAAGCGGTGGGTGGGGACATCACTGCGCAGAAAAGAAGATGATCGGCTGATCCGCGGACATGGGAAATTTGTTGATGATAACCGTCTCGGAGAAATGCTTTTCCTGAAGATGGTGTCTTCTCCCTATGGCCATGCCAAGATCTTGAAAGTAGATGTTTCAGAAGCTGAAAAGCTCCCGGGTGTGGTTTGCACTCTGACCGGCACCGAAGTGGCTTCTTTGATGCAACCTTTTATGGAAATAGGCCCGGAACCCGGCGCAAAGATCGTGGACTATCCCATGGCGGTCAACCGAGCCCGCTACCAGGGAGAACCCGTGGCTGCCGTCATTGCAAAGTCACAGGCCATCGCAGAAGACGCGGCGGAACTGGTGCACGTCGAGTACGAGATGCTGGATGCGGTGGTTACTGGCGAGGACGCCATCCAGGACAAGGTCATCCTGCATGAGAGTTCCGGCACCAACCTGGTCTGGCGCGGGCTTTATGAATGGGGCGAAGTGGACAAGGCTTTCAAAGAGGCGGCTTACGTTGTGAACATCGATCGCCTGCACTTCCATCGTTTCACAGCCGCACCCCTGGAAAACAACGCCATCCTGGCCCACTGGGAACCCGATGGACGTCTGCATTTCTGGTGCAATAATTCCTTCCCCACATTCGCCATCCAGTTTCTGGCTCCGGCACTGGGATTAAGGCTCGAGCAGATCCACGTGAAGACCGAGGACATTGGCGGGAGCTTTGGCGTGAAAATCACCCATTACCCGCAGATGGCGGTTTGCGCCTTGGCTTCCCGCAAAGCCGGCGGCCGCCCCGTGAAATGGACTGAGACACGTACCGGCAACCTCACTGCAAGTGGACACTGCAACGAGCGCACCTATCGCAACACGCGTGTGGCCCTGGATAAGAACGGTGTCATTCAGGCAATTGAGTCACGGCAGATTGATGACTGCGGCGCCTATACGCGCTACGAACCGCTGGGAGCTGTCATCTGGTCTCAGGTAGTGCCCGGAGTCTACCGCGTCAAGAATCTCCGCATTGATTTCGCACAGGTGGTCAGCAACAAGTGTCCGTGCGCGCCAATCCGAGGCTACTCGCGTCTGCAGCATCTCTGGTTTATGGAGCGGGTCCTGGACATCTGTTCTTACGAATTGGGGATTGCTGCCGATGAGATGAGGCTGCAAAACTATATTAAGCCCGAGGAGTTTCCCTACACCACCCCCAACGGTTGCGTCTATGATTCTGGGAATTATCCCAAGATGCTCGAGATCGCGAAAGAACTGGTGGGCTGGGATCGGTGGGTGAAGAAGCAGCAGGAAGCTAAGAAAGAAGGACGCATGATTGGAATCGGGATTGGAACCACCCTCGACTCCGGAACCAATAATTTCGGCCAGTCACGCATCATCAATCCTTACGCGCCTTTCTCGGGCAACTCAGAGGCGGCAAACATCAAGGTGGACCTGGATGGCAACATTGTCGTCAGCCTGGGCTCCACGCCCCAAGGGCAGGGACATGAGACCACAACCGCTCAGGTGGTTGCCGATGAACTGAACATCCATCCGGACATGGTTTCGGTGCGGACCGGCTTTGATACCGAGTGGAACACCTATACCGGACACTCCGGAACTTATGCCAGTCAGTTTGCAGTAACCGGTCTTTCCGCCGTCCATGGAGCCGCCCAGAAGCTCAAGAAGGAAATGAAGAAACTGGCGGCGTATGCCCTGCAGGCCAAGGAGGAGGACCTGGAGTTCGGTGTGGGTAATATGGGTCCGGAACTGCGCGTGAAAGGAACAGACAAGTCCATTAACTATTGGGGCCTCGCCAATCTGGTTAACGTGAATAACGCCGGGCTCCCGAACGAGATCGCCGAGCTCACGCTCAATTGCCGTTATATTTACCGTCCACCCTTCCAGATTCCAGACCTGAAGAGAAAGTACGGGAATCTGACTTTGACTTATGCCGCTCAGCTCCATATCGCGGTTGTGGAGATCGATCCGGAGATGTACACGCCGAAGATCCTTGACTATGCCGCAGTCGATGACTGTGGCACGGTGGTGAACCCGATGATTGTCGAAGGCCAGGTGCGCGGCGCTACCGCGCACGGAATCGGAGCGGCCCTGATGGAAGCCTGCGTTTATGACAGCGTGGGAAATATGCTGACCAGTACATTCAGTGATTACACGCCGATTACGGCGGTGAACATGCCCAAGGTGCATTACGGACACATCGAAAGCCCCTCCCCGTTCAGCTTTAACGGAGCAAAAGGCATGGGCGAAGGTGGCGGCGCTGCTCTGCACGCGATCTCAGCGGCCTTGCAGAATGCGCTTTTTGAGTACGGCATCACAATCGACGATTCCTTTACCACGGGAAACACTTTGTATGACGCGCTGGTCGGGAAGAAAGTCATGCAGCGGGCGAACAACGTCAAAGTTGAACGCGGTGTCGCCTGATCCGTGCGGGCATTAGCAAAATGAGCAAGCGGGTCTGTATTGTCGGCGCCGGCGCCATTGGCAGCCTTTACGCGGCGCACCTCGCTCGAGTAGCTGAAGTTTACGTGTTTGTTCGGCGCACGGAACACGCGCGTGCGCTGAACGAAAACCCCCTGCGCATCAGCGGCACGCATAACTTTTCGGTTCGCGTAAAAGCCAGTCACGATCCCGCCAACCTGCCCTCTTTTGACTATGGAATCGTAGCCACCAAGGCCACTCAGACTGAGGAGGCCATTTCCAAAGTCGGTCATCTGTTTGACGATGGCGCAGTCTTGTCCGCGCAGAACGGCCTGGGCTCTGAGGAGATCATCGCCCGTTACACCCGGGGCTTTGTGATTCGCGGCACCACCTTCATGAGCGGCACGCGTCACAGCGATACGCACATCCAGTACGAGCTGGACACCGCCACCTGGATGGGACCGTTTGAGCCTGCGCATACGCCCTTTTCCGTCGTGAGAGAATTCGCAGACCTGATTGTCGAAAGCGGACTCAAAGCTGAAGCGCTTGAAGACGCTCGCCCCGCCCAATGGTCCAAGCTTATATTTAACGCTTCGGTCAATTCGGTGGCCGCTTTGACAGGACTCCCCCACAGTCCTCATTTTTCCGACGAAGAAAAATTCGAAAACCTGGGACACCTGCTCCACGCCTTGATTGACGAAGGAAAACAGGTGGCCGAAGCCCTGGGCGTCAAACTCCATGAGGACCCGTGGGAAATGAACAAGATCGGAGCCCAGACCAATCACCCTCCCTCCATGCTTTACGACGTGGATCACAAGATCCTCACCGAAGTTGATTTTCTGGGTGGAGCCATCGCTCGGGAAGCCCGCCAGCATGGAATCCCGGCCCCGTTACACACTGCGCTCTATCGTCTGATAAAAGGCAAGGAAGCTTCCTGGAGTTACCAGTGGAAGCCGCTCCACGCCGCATAACCACAGGCATTACTCTCATGGCCTATCCAATTGATCACCAAAAAATCCAGCGGGTTCGGGACTTGATGCGCCGGGACGATCTCAGCGCATTGGTGGTGCGAGCTCCTGATAACATCCTCTACCTCACAAACTATTGGTGCATGAAAGGCTACGACATCGCAGTTTTTCCCGTGGAAGGGGACCCGGTCCTCATCGTTATTGAGCCGCAGCTTAAAGATGCGCGGCGCAATGCGTGGACCCGGGACATCCGCACATTTAAGAGCTACGACGAACGTGACCCCCGTCCGCCGACGGCACGATCCATGGATCTTTGTCTGGAGGTGCTCAGGGAAAAGGACCTTCTCGAGCGCGTGGGCGTCGAACTTTCTCAATCCTCCCAGATTTGTGATCGCATGGTGGGAGAGCCCACCGTCTATACGCAGGATTACTTCGACAGCTTTAAGAAAGCTTGCAAAAAGGTCAGCGACGGGGCCGCTCTCCTGGTCGAGGTGCGAATGATCAAGACCGATCAGGAAATCGAACGCATGCGCCTGGCCAATGAGCTGGCAACCCTTGGAATGGATTACGCACGTCAAAACATTGTTCCCGGCAAGATGAAAGAGAGCGACGTGGCCGCCATGATCGAAGGTCACATCCACGCCCGAGGAATCGGCTACCAGGCGAAGGTGGAAATGGCGCGAGCGTTCACGCTCGTATGGTCCGGGCCCGGAATTGCCACCTTCACTGCGACTGGAGACCGCCCGATCCAACGCAATGAACCCACCCTGGTCGAACTGTGGGTGTGTGCAGACGGTTACTGGACGGATCTCACCAAGAACTTGTGCCCTGAGGCTCCCACTCCGGAGTATTCGCGGCTGCTGGATATGCTGCTGGAAACCATGTTTGAGGCAGCCGACTATGCCAGGGATGGCGCCAGCCTGGCAGAACTGGACCGGATGATCCGGCGAAGCATTGCCCGGGGTGGTTACCCTGGACAACCTTCCCACCCGGTGGCACATGGAGTGGGTGCACGAGCACATGAACCTCCTTTTGCACACCAAGCCGGCGGCGGTACCATTCGCAAGGGAATGGTCCTCGCCATCGAACCCGGATGTTATTGGGAGGGAGGCGGGGGTCTTCGCGTGGAGGACAACTTCCTGATTACCGAGGGCACCAGTGAAAAGCTCTGCTCGTTCCCTGACGATTTCCGAATCTGAGCACTGGCCAACCCCTGTGCGAAAGTCACGCGACTGACGCCGCCTCCCGCTGTTTATCTAGAAAGCTCAACCATCGAAGGAGATAAATAAAAAATGTTTTCTGAGCTGGAACAAAAGGTCCTCTCCCACATCGACCAGGAATCCATCATTCAGATGTCTAAGGATGTCATCAGCATCTCCAGCCCTACAGGCAAGGAATTGGAGATTGGGCTCTATATGAAAAAGACTTTCAAGGAAATGGGGCTCTCGGTCAGCTGGCAGGAAGTGGAAGAGGGACGCGCCAACGTCATTGCCATGTTCGAAGGATCCGGCGATGGGAAGTCACTGATGTTTAACGGTCACATGGACACTTCCTACACCGGACACGAGAGCCATCTGACCGGGATCGGTTACAAGCCTTACCCAGTTATCAAAGATGATGTGATCTACGGGCTGGGCATCTACAACATGAAGGGCGCGTTAGTTTGCTACACGCATGCCTTGAAAGCGGTCATAGCGGCCGGCGTCAAGCTTTCAGGTGATGTCATGATTGCGGCTGTGGTGGGCGAAATCGAAAAGACTCAGTGGGGTGACGAGTTTGTCGGCAAGGAATACCGTGGTTACGGCGCCGGAGCGCATTACATGGTCAGCCATGGCATCGTTCCCGATATGTGCATTCTGGGTGAGCCGACCGACATGAAAGTAGTCCTGGGACATTACGGATCGCTGTGGGCCCGGATCAGCACGCGTGGGCCTTTCATGCATACCGGGTTCAGCATGGGCCGCCAGCACGAGAACTCCATTCGGCGCATGCGCGACGTCATCGATGCGGTTCTCGCCTGGTCGTCTGAATGGGAAACCAAAGCGGCTTACGGCAACAAGAAAGGTATCGTCAACATGGGAGGAGTCAAAGGGGGGTGGGCATGGCGCGCCAGCCGAACGCCTGAGCGCTGCGACCTGTACCTGGATGTGCGGGTGCCTCCGACGATTTCCATGAGCAAAGCCCGGCGCGAGGTCGGGAATCTGGTGCGGTGCCTGCAAGAGCAACACCCTGACTACGGGATCGATTTCGAGACCTATGTCTCGTCGCCGGGCGCAGAAATTAGTGAGAAGCATGAGATGGTTCAAGCCATCGACAAGTGCCATAAGAAGGTCACCGGGTCGCTGCCCGAGCGCGACACGGTGCTGTGGGGTTCTGACGCGTCAGTCATGACACGCTACGGGATTGAAACTGTCAATTACGGTCCCTCGAGCGGTGAGCGCAAAGCTGAGGGTGAAAAAGTCGCAATTAAAACGCTGATGGATATTACCAGGGTGTACGCACTTGCCATCCTGGAAATCTGCAATCCGGTTTGATGGGGAGGGTATCCGATGAAAAAGTTCTTGGTCGTTCTATGCGTGACGCTTTTTTTCCTGGGAAACACCAACGCCCAGCAAGATATTGATTTGATCCTGTATAACGCCAAAGTGCTTACGGTGGATGCGCAGTCCTCTATAGCCGAGGCGGTAGCGGTTTCGGGCAAAAAGATTGCTGCAGTTGGAAAAAGCAGCGATCTGCTGCGCCTGGCTGGCCCTAACACTCTGAAGGTGGATTTGAAAGGTCGAACTGTCATCCCTGGAATTGTGCATACTCACAGCCACGTCAACCAGGCCGCCGAAGCCAACTACGGAGGCGAGGTGGGGCCGGAAAAGCTGAAAATGTTCCCGCTGAACTTCCGCATCGTAAAAACCAAAGAAGATCTTTTGAAACAAATCAAGGATGTGGTCCATGCTTTCCAGTTCCACCCCGGAGAGTGGATTTACTTCTCTGTCACGGACCTGAGCGCAGAGCACATAAAACTTCTCTGGGAGGGAATCACCCGCTGGGACCTCGATCAAGCCGCCCCCTCGCAGCCCATAATGTTGAGTATGGGGGTGCCCGCCAACAGCGGTTATCTTACCAACAGCACGGGCATCGAAATTCTCTGGTCCAAATATGGAGATTTTATTGAGAAGTACGGACGCTACTGGCCTGATGCTTCCGGAAAGCCCGACGGCCACCTCGAACCGCCTGCCGGTCGGCTGGCCTACCCCTTACTCCCCGCTCCCGATCCTCGCGACCTTGCGCCTATTTACAAGAAAACTCTGGAAGAGTTGAGCGCCGAAGGAGTGACCACGGCTTCGACACGGCTTGCCGATTACAGCATCGCCGCCTACGAGCTTCTCGACTCACGTGGGGAAATGCCGGTGCGGCTCGCATATGGATTTCAGTCTGCTTTTGATACGCCGGATGTGAGCCGTTGGAAAGACAAGAAAGTGGGTAGCGGATCTGAGACACTTTGGTTGAATTCGGTCTCCGGAGGTATGGTCGACGGTGCAGGATTCGGCTGGTGCACCGATTTGAAACGAAATGACAGGGCGGTGGATGATCCAAAAGCGTTTGGCGTCCTCGGGCTCGACCAGCGCAATCCCATGGCTGAGTACTACAGCCGCGGATGGTGTCATCTGGATATTGAGTTTCGCGGTGGTCCCCGCGGTAAAGGTGCTTCCCTAAGGGGAAATTATTTTGCGGACTGGTTTGGTGAAGTTGCCGCCAATGGAGGCCGCTCAGCCAACATCCACGTGGGCGGTGACGCTTCGCACCGCCAAATCATTTCCATATTGGAAAAAGTCGATTCCGCCAAACCAGGTTCAGTGAAAGGCTGGGGAATGGATCATTGCCACCTGATCAATCCTAGAGACGTCGCCCGGGCAGCTCGACTGGGTCTGATGTTCAGTTGCAATCCGGGCGTCACCGACGGCGCTAACGTGGCCAAGGTTTTTGGAGATGAGGTGGCTCACAATTATCTTCGACCCATAAAAACGCTACTCGACGCCGGCATCAATGTCTCCATGGAAGGAGAAGGATTTGACCGCTGGCAAGGTCTGGAAGCCCTGGTCACCCGCAAGGATCGCGAGGGCAGGATTTGGGGCCCGCAGCAGCGGCTGGATCGGATGACGGCTTTGCGCGTGGCGACCCTCAATGGGGCCCGCTACGTTTTGAAAGAATCACAAATCGGCTCAATTGAAAATGGAAAGCTTGCGGATCTGGTTATTTTGGACCGGGACTATCTAACCATTCCTGAAGATGAGATTTCGGAGATGCAGGCTCTGGCCACCCTTATGGGCGGGAAATTTATTTATCTGCATCCAGCGTTTTCTCAGGAATATAATCTTACGCCGGCGGGCGCCATTATCCACACCCACGAGGAACTGCTGTCGCGGCGCAAAAAATTCCCAACCACCACCCTGGGGAGCCGCTCGTGAATTTCTCCGGCTCAGTCGTAAAAAATTCCATAGCGATGATTTCACCCGTCTGATATCATCTGGCGCTGGTTGTTAACGTGTGTAAGTAATCAGCTATTTTAAGATTGAATTTTCTCGGAGTGATGAAGCCCATGATTCTCCCTCATCTGAAGAAATCGACGTTTGTAAGTGTACTTTTTCTGCTCCTCATCGGCTCAGCTTGGGTTCAGGAGAGTACCAGCGTCGACCTAGGTTTTGACCGCCAGGCGCCTGCGAATGAGGCACGCATGGCAATTACTCTAAGCGTTCCTAAAGGCGTGGAGGTCTCTTCCGCTACCTCGGAAATGAGCTATCCGGATAACTTGCTCACCTACCAGGACGTAAAAAAAGGCTTGTCCGCTCAGGCGGTCGATGCGGAGGTGACGGCGACCAATAGCAAAAATCCCCAGGACGCATCTAGATCGGTGGTGAAGATCGTTGTGAAGAGCGCGAAGCCAATTCCCAGCGGGATGATTGCTGACGTTGTCTTCATGCTTTCAAAAGATGCTCCGATCGGCCAGGTCATAAAGCTCACCAATAAGCCAAGCGCCTTGAGCCCAGACGGCAAACCCATCGAGCCGTTAAGCGGCAAGGATGGCGAGATTACCGTCACAGAACGGATGCCGGCTCTCGGGTGCTTTTTTTACATGCACTAAAGTCCAGGAAAGCCGGGCAAGTCTCAAACCCGGCCTTTCTGCTCGTCTTCTTACGTAATGCACACCAATTCTCTTCCCCTTCCGAATCGCTCGTTGTATTCCACTTCACAAACGTGGTCTCTATTTGGATTTTTTGTTAAGTTCTTCCGCGGATTGGCCTTGACATCGGCGGGCGTTGAATGTAAATGAGAGCTTTATTGTGTAGGGTCATTAATAGGCTGGACAGGCCGTCAAAATCTCAGATTTCAGTGACACGACGGGATCCATCCTATTTATCTTTCCAAACACAATTCTTGAAAAGAACTGCGTTAAAGGAACTAATCTCAAGGAGTTAGGCATGAGAAACAGAATGTTGTTCGTGACGGCTATTTGCGCATTTTTGTTGGCGCACCGAACTGCTGCACAAAACGCTGATGTTGTCTTTTATAACGCCAAGGTGCTTACCGTGGATGAGAAATTCGCCATTGCGGAAGCAGTGGCGGTCAAGGACGGAAAGATTCTCTCGGTCGGTAAGAGTGCAGACATCTTGAAGCTAGCGGGCCCAGGCACCCAGCGTTTCGACCTGAAGGGCAAAACGGTGATGCCAGGCATTGTGCATACCCACAGCCATGTCAATCAGGCGGGTGAGCAGGAATTCGGAACTGAGATCGGCGCCGACAAATTGAAGATGTACCCCATCAACTTTCGCATGGTCAAGACCAAGGACGACGTGGTGAAGCAGATTGCCAACATCATGAGCGCCTTTAAGTTCAAGCCTGGAGAGTGGGTGTACTTCTCGGTCACGGATCTCAGTGTTGAAAACATGCAATTGCTTTGGGAAGGGCTGACGCGCTATGACCTGGATAAGGTGACACCTGATAATCCCATCATGATCAGCCTGGGCGTTCCCGCCAATAGCGGCTACATGACCAACAGCAAGGGCGCGGAGATCCTGTGGTCGAAATATGGGGACTTCATCGAAAAATACGGGCGTTACTGGCTGGGCGCTGATGGAAAACCCGATGGTCATATGGAACCGCCGGCTGGCCGCCTGGCCTATCCGCTTCTGAGCTGGCCCGCCGCCGAGGACCTGGCCGGCATTTACAAAAAAGCCCTTGAAGAGCTGGCGGCAGGCGGTGTCACTACCGTTTCCACCCGCCTTGCCGACTACAGTATTGAAGCCTATAAGCTCCTGGAGAAGCGCGGTGAAATGCCGGTCCGGCTGGCTTACGGCTTTCAGTCAGCTTTCGACACACCTGACGTCAACCGATGGAAGAACAAAAAGCTCTTAGAAGGTTCCGACGTTTTCTGGTTAAATTCACTGTCGTCTGGAATGGTCGATGGAGCCGGTTTCTCCTCATGCACCGACATCAAACGCAACGACAAGGCGATCGATGATCCGGAGGCTTTCGGTATCCTGGGACTCGATTCCAAGAATCCCATGGCGGAATGGTATCCCCGCGGGTGGTGTCATCTTGATATCGAGTATCGCGGCGGGCCGAAGGGGCGCGCAGCCGCCATCAAGGGAAATTACTTTTCAGATTGGCTGGCCGACGTAGCCGATGCCGGGTTGCGTTCCGCCAACACCCATGTGGAAGGGGATGCCTCCCATCGCATGTTTATCAGCATGCTCGAAAAAATTGACGCAGCCAAGCCCGGGTCGGTTAGAGGTTGGGCCTTCGATCATTGTGCCCTGATCAACCCCCGGGATATTCCACGTGCTGCACGGCTGGGAGTCATGTTCAGCTGCAACCCCGGCTACATCAGCCGCGCCGAAGGCACTTCCAAAATATTCGGCGAGGAAGCCGCACACAAGTTCATTTCTCCCTTTAAGAGCATGGTGGATGCCGGCATTAACGTCAGCATGGAAGGCGAAGGCCGGGAACGCTGGCAGATGATTGAATTGATGATCACCCGCAAAGATGCAAGAGGCAAAGTGTGGGGACCCCAGGACCGGGTGGATCGTGCCACCGCGCTCCGCATCGCCACCATGAATGGGGCCCGCTATGTGCTCAAAGAAAAACAAATCGGATCTTTGGAACCGGGTAAGTTTGCCGACCTGGTCATCATCAACGAAGATTACATGACCATGCCCGAAGATAAGATCTCCGAAATTGAGACGGCCTTGACCATGATGGGAGGCAAAGTGATCTACCTGCACCCTGCCTTCGCCCAGGAATACAACTTCCGTCCGGCGGGAGCTCTGATCATGACCAAGAAGGAAGTGGAAGCCCGCCGCAGGAAGTTCGAGACTACCGGTCTGGGCAGTCGATCCTGAGCTGACTTTCCCAGTAGCCTGGCTCTGGGAAGCACTCCCAGAGCCATCTTTCCTTAGTCAAAACAGGTGCAAAGCTAGGAGGACACCGTGAGAAAAAGAATCTTCGGGACGTTTCTTTTTGTTCTTCTGGGTCTCCACGCAGTTCAAGCACAGCAGGGCGCCGAGACCGTGCTTTACAATGCAAAGGTCCTGACGGTCGACTCGCAATTCACCGTTGCTGAAGCAGTGGCCATTCGCGACGGCAAGTTCATTGCCGTGGGTGAAACGGCGGAGATCCTGAAACTCGCCGGCCCGAACACCATCAAGCTGGACCTTAAAGGCAAGACCGTCATTCCAGGCCTGGTCCATACTCATTTTCACACCCACCTCCAGGCCGAGGACGACTACGGTGCAGAAGTTGGAAACGAAAAGCTCAAGATGTTTCCGATCAACTTTCGTATCGTTAAAACTAAGGAGGACGTCATCTCACAGATCCAAAACGTGATGAATGCCTTCAAGTTCAAGCCGGGCGAGTGGGTCTTCTTTTCACTAACACCTCTCAGCATCGAACAAATGAACCTGCTGTGGGAAGGGATGAGCCGTTACGATCTGGACCAAGCCACCCCCGACAATCCCATTGCGCTAAGCCTGGGAGTTCCTTCCAACAGCGGCATGTTTGTAAACAGCAAGGGCATTGAGGTGCTGTGGAGCAAATACGGCGACTTCATTGAAAAGTACGGCCGCTATTGGGTGGGAGCGGATGGAAAGCCGGACGGCCACCTGGAACCGCCGGCGGGCCGGCTCGCCTACCCCTTGCTGCCGCCGCCTGATCCCCGGGACCTCGCCGACATTTACCGAAAACAGTTGGAAGACATGACGCTTCAGGGGATCACCACCGTGTCGACACGATTGCCTGATTACAGTGTCGAGATCTACAAGCTGGTGGATGCTCGCGGTCAAATGCCGGTCCGCTTCGCATACGGCCTGCAAGACACCTTTGACACACCCGATATGAACCGGTTGAAGGGCATTAAGATCGGTCAGGGCTCCGACAAGCTCTGGCTGATTTCGGTGACTTCGGGCATGGTTGACGGAGCGGGCTTTGGCTGGTGTACCGATCTGAAGCGAAATGACAAGGGGGTCACTAATTCTCCTTCTTTCGGCGCCTTGGGAATGGATGCCAGCAATCCGCAGGCGGAGTGGTATCCGAAGGGATGGTGCCATCTGGATATCGAATTTCGTGGTGGACCCAAGGGCAAAGGCGCTCCTCTCAAGGGGAATTATTTTCCGGAGTGGTTTGGCGAAGTGGCCGCAAATGGTCTTCGCTCTGCCAACACTCACGTCGGCGGCGATGCTTCACATCGTCAATTGCTGACCATGTGGGAACAGATTGACGCAGCCAAGCCCGGAGCCGTTAAAGGCTGGGCCATGGATCATTGCAATCTGGTGAACCCCAAAGATATTTCCCGAGCTGCACGGCTGGGAGTGATGTTCAGCTGCGCCATCGGCGTGGGTGGGGCCGGCAACATAGCAAAAGTTTTCGGAGAAGAAGCAGCCCACAATTTCATTGCACCCGTGAAGAGCATGCTCGATGCCGGTATCAATGTGTCATTGGAAGGCAGTCTCTGGCCCAGCCTTGAAGCCCTGATTACCCGCAAAGACCGGGAGGGAAAGGTCTGGGGAGCTCATGAACGCCTTGACCGGGCAACTGCCCTTCGTGTGGTCACAAACGGCGGTTCTCGCTATGTTCTCAAGGAAAAAGAAGTTGGTTCTATCGAAGTCGGAAAGTACGCAGACCTGGCGATCCTCGATCGTGATTACCTGACCATTCCTGAATCCGACATCTCGGAGATCCAGGTACTCGTTACCGCGATGGGCGGGCGTTTTCGCTTTGTGCACCCGGATTTTGCCAACGAGAACAATTTCCGCCCGGCCGGAGCTTTGATCCTTACTCGCGAACAGATCGCGCAGCGTCACCAAAAGTTCGAGTCGAGCGCTCTCGGCAACCGCGGCTGAGCCACGTTTTACCCTGAGTGTCTGCTGACAGAAAGTTTCGCAGTTCAGCAGATACTCAGGTTCGGTTTCGTCCGTGCCCTTTCTTCATGAAGCCCTTCCGCAGGTCACAAAATGAACAAAACCGCTGACGGCCTAATGGTGTTCGCGTTTTTTCTCTGTACTGCTTACGGGCTGCAAGCAGCAAACATCGAGCTGGGAGTCGATCGACAGCCCCCCGGCGGTGAAGCGCGGCTTCCAGTCACCATAAGCCCCCCTCCCGGCGTTCAACTGGCCTCAATTACGATTGAAATCAATTTTCCCCACAATCTCCTCTCCTACCAGAGTGTGAGAAAAGGCCCTGCGCTGCAAAGCGAAGGCAGCGAGCTTCAGGTAACGGTGGAAAAGAATCCCAAAGACCTGAACCGCTCCGTCCTCCGGTTTTCTGCAACCGGCAGGCGGGCTTTAAGCGGCCTGATTGCCGACTTGCTCTTTCAGATTTCAAAGGAGGCCAAGCCAGGGGAAATCATGAGGCTCAAGAACACCGTCGCTGCCCGCGATCTCAATGGAAAGACGGTGGCTGGATTGAAAACCCGGGAGGGTGTGGTTTCCGTCACGCCTCACCCCAAAGCAGCGCTAAGCTGTTTCTTCTACATGCATTGAAGCCAACATGAAATACTTTTTCCGCGAGAATGGACCATAAATGCCTCGAGCCAGGGGAAAGCAGTTTTAAATGGGGTTTCCGCAGAAAAAAATCGATATGATGGCGTTATTTTTCGCGTACTTAGTGAAAGAAGTCTTATGAACACAATCAAGTTCTTCTCAGGAGGAAACGAATGAAACGAAGTTTGCTTTGGTTCGCAATCATTTTAGCGTTCCTGATTCTGCCACAGGCTATGGCACAAAATGCTGACGTGGTTCTTTACAACGGGAAAATCCTCACCGTGGACAAAGACTTTTCGACCGCCGAAGCAGTGGCGATCAAAGATGGCAAGTTTCTCGCCGTCGGCAAGAATGATGAGATCCTGAGGCTTGCGGGCCCCAACACCCAAAAGCTGGATCTTAAAGGGAAAACGGTAACGCCTGGACAGGTCCACACCCACACGCATGTCCACACCGCCGCAGAAGCAAATTACGGTGGCGAAGTCGGAATCGCCAAGATGAAGCTTTATCCCATTAACTTCCGCATCGTGAAAACTAAGGATGACGTGGTACAACAGATCAAGAACACGATGGACGCTTTTAAGTTTCCGCCCAACGAATGGATTTACTTCTCGGTCACCGACCTCAGTGTGGAAGCCACGCGCCTCCTCTGGGAAGGTATCAACCGGTATGATCTCGACAAGGCAACTCCCAACAATCCCATCGTGATCAGCCTGGGCGTCCCCTCCAACAGCGGCTATTTGACCAATAGCAAAGGGCTGGAAGTGCTGTGGGCTAAGTATGGAGATTTTATTGAGAAGTACGGGCGCTACTGGCTGGGACCGGACGGAAAGCCTGACGGTCACCTGGAACCGCCCGCAGGTCGTCTGGCCTATCCACTAGCCGGGGGTCCAAAGCCCGAGGACGTCGCGGAAATTTACAAGAAAGCCCTTGAAGAGCATCTGAGCGAAGGAGTGACCACGCTCTCTACCCGGTTGCCGGATTACGCAATCGAGGTCTACAAGCACCTGGATCGTAAGGGCGAGCTTCCTGTCCGTTTCGGATATGGAATTCAGGACGCTTTTGACACGCCAGATTCTTCACGGCTTAAAAAGCTCAAAATCGGCGAGGGTTCCGACATGCTTTGGGTCACGTCGGTTTCCGCCGGAATGGTGGACGGTGCAGGATTTGGTTTTTGCACCGATTTGAAGCGGAATGACAAGAGCGTTAGTGATCCTAACGCTTTTGGCGTTCTGGGAATGGACGCCTCCAATCCCATGGCTGAATGGTACCCCCGCGGCTGGTGCCACCTGGATGTTGAGTTCCGGGGAGGACCCAAAGGAAAAGGAGCTCCGATCAAGGGGAATTACTTTTCCGACTGGTACGGGATGGTAGCGGAAAACGGGCTTCGCTCCGCCAATACGCACGTCTCGGGAGACGCTTCCCACCGGATGATGCTGACGATGTACGAGAAAATTGACGCCGTAAAACCGGGTGCGGTAAAGGGCTGGGGTATGGATCATTGCTCGATGATCAACCCCCGTGACATCCCACGGGCAGCACGACTCGGTATTCAGTTCAGTTGCGGCCCTGGCTGGGGTGGTGATGCTTTCGCAAAGGTCTTCGGAGAGGAGGCGGCGAATAATTATCCCTCTCCTGTAAAGAGCCTGCTCAATGCTGGTATCAACGTCGGACTGGAAGGCGAATTCAGCTATCGCTGGGCGTCCATCGAATCCTTGATTACACGCAAAGACCGCAACGGAAAGGTCTGGGGAGCTCACGAAAGGTTGGACCGCGCCACTGCTTTACGCGTGTCGACACAGGGTGGAGCGAACTACGTGATCCGGGGCGACAAAATCGGCTCCATCGAAAAAGGCAAGCTGGCGGATCTCGTGATTTTGAACAAGGACTACATGACGGTTCCTGAGGAGCAGATTTCAGACCTGTATTCTCTGGTCACTATGGTCGGGGGTAAGTTTAAGTACGTTCATCCTGAGTTCGCGAACGAGTACAACTTCCGGCCTTCCGGCTCCTTGATCATGACGCATGAAGAAACCAAAAAGCGCCAAAAGAAGTTTGAGACGGGGGCCTTGGGCGCCCGTTCCTGATTCGCTGACTGCTGGTGTCCGGTCTCTGAAATAACAATTTTCGGAGATCGGACACTAGTGTACTGTAATTTAA
>JACQSY010000104.1 GCA_016211085.1 Acidobacteriota bacterium
GCGCATTTTTGAGCTCCTGATTTTGCCGCCAAGTCTTTTGGAATCAGCGTTTGTTGCAAAACCAGGGTACCAACTGACTCTGACGAAATCGGAGCTCAAAAATGTGTCTTTTCTCTTTTAATTTCCGCTACTTACAATTCGTCGGACGAAAACTAACTAGCCAGTTACCAAAACGGGAGCGGTGAGGATTTAAGGGGTCGATGAGCTGCAGATTTCCGGCCGCATGTCTGCTCTTTCTTATGGCGTGTGCGGCACCCTTGAGAATTCCACAATAAGGAAGAGTCTGACTCGGTTTCTCAGCAGGAGCGAGGAACGCCCATGGTGAAGACACTGGTGGAGAAAACCAGTATAGGCTTTCCATAACTGTGTAATAATGGCTCACCAGCCAGAGGGCTTCCGGACCTTTGATTCCCTTCATTTGTTCAGTTCAGCCCGACAGCAAACCGGAAGTTCGTGTGTTCACAACTGCCTTTGAAAAGTGGATCGCGTGCGACTACGGCAGGAGGAAAACATGTTTAAGTACACGAATCTTTACCAATGGGGCTGGAGGTTGATCGTCGCAACGACAACGTTGGTGGCTGCGGTTGATATCCCGGTGAGGCTCGTTCTCGATTACCAAAGTCTCGGCCGAGTCACTGGTTTTGACTGGTTTATCACTCTTATTTTCGCGGCCGACATGCTCCTGAACCCGGCTCTAGCCACGCGGAGAGGACGACCCGCACGGGATGTGCTGGAGGCACAGGCAAACCCCGGGCCATGGTTCGCGATCGACCTTGCTGCAGCCGTGCCTTTTACCGCTTTCCTGGCCTTGCCCCCTTTGCAACTCCTGCGGTTGTTAAAGTTGGCCCGCGTAGCTGAAATGATGCGCCGTTGGCAGCGAGCCGAACTCCACAACCCTAACGTGATTCGGCTGGTGGTATTTCTCTTTTGGCTGGCTCTCGGGCTGCATTGGCTCGCATGCGGTTGGTTGTCGCTTCGTGGAGTTTCCCCTGACGTCACCGAGGGCACGAATTATCTATTGGCTCTTTACTGGTGCGTGACCACGCTAGCGACTGTCGGCTACGGTGATATCACTCCCACCACCAACGTCGAGGTGATGTACGCTTTGCTGACCATATCTCTGGGTGTGGGTGTTTTTGGATATGTCATCGGCAGCGTAGCTAGCCTGCTGGCCAACATTGACCCGGCGCGAGTGCGTCACCAGGAAATGGTGGAACGGGTCAAGGCATTTATGAGATACCGGCAGGTCCCCTCCGCGCTGCGACAGCGCATTCTGGATTATTACGAGTACCTCTGGGAGAAGCGGCTTGGCTATGACGAATCGCTGGCCGTTTCAGGGCTTCCTCCTTCTCTCAGAACAGAGGTGTGTCTTTTTCTCAATCGCGAGATCATCCAAAAGGTCCCGCTTTTTCGAGCGGCTTCCGAGGAATTCGTCAGGGCCATAGCTTTGGAGATGCGGCCTGTCATTTACATGCCCGGCGACTACATTATCAGGGCAGGTGATATTGGAGAAGAGATGTATTTCATCAGCCAGGGCACGGTCGAGGTCCTCTCCGCGGATGAGCGGAAGGTTTACGCCGTCCTTAAGTCCGGAGAATTCTTTGGCGAGATGGCACTCTTGTTTAATCAGCTTCGAGAGGCGAGTGTGCGAGCGCTTGATTACTGCGATCTCTATCTCCTGACCCGCGCCTCCCTGGAGCGAACTTTAGTCAGGCACCCCGAAATCGCGGCCCGCATTACGGCCATTGCCCAACAGCGCCGGGAGGAGAACGTACAGCGCCAGGAAAAGAGGCATTGAAAGACTCTCGATAACGTCATTGACCCCCTCCTGAAGAATCGGTCCGTTGCGATTGCCCCCTCACCTCCCGGCCAGAGGGGCTCTCTTGAGGCTTGCGCTCTGCAACCTCTCTTAGGCACTCTTAGACCGCCCTGTCAAGCCATCATAAAATGTAACTTTGGGTGGTATGGTCGCGCCATCTAAAATGTAACCCGAGGGGGTCTTA
>JACQSY010000109.1 GCA_016211085.1 Acidobacteriota bacterium
CTAAAGCAACCTTCTACACCGGAGGCTTCGGTGATGTTGTTACCTCCATCACCGCTCCCGTTGCTACCGGCTGGAGCGATAGTTGCCGGGTGGGTTTTGCACCCACTAGAGATCTGCGCCTTTCACGGCGCACTGAATTGGGGTACTAGAATTACCACCGGTTCTGGGCGCCTGTTTTTTTCCTGCAGCAGGCGCTGCCAACTCAGCAATGACCTGTGCCAGCTTCAAGCGGCGGCACCTGCGTTGCCTGAAATCGCCCTGAATCGGAGGCGCGTACGGAGCGCCGCGCGCAGTAAGCGCTTGTTTGTATGCTCATTGGCGCTCGCGCATCTGAAAGGCACGCGGCCGTGTGGTCGAGAATGGGCATCGCCTAGGGGTAGCCATCGCCGTCATCAGGATGGTAAAAGCGACAGCGCAATGGTAGGATTTAAAATCCTTCACAAATAAGAAAGGAATAAGCCTATGCTCAAATATTTGCAATTCTCGAAGCGAGTTCCGTGCCGGCTGGTTTTTGGAGTGGCCTTGATCCTCCTCTCGGCCGGAGCCGTGCTCGGGCAGAAGAAAGAGGCCAAGCCTATGGTAAAAATTGAAACTTCCCTCGGCTCAATGGTGGCCGAGCTTGACTCGGAAAAAGCCCCGGAAACGGTGAAGAATTTCCTGGCCTATGTGGATGATAAGTTTTACGACGGGACGATTTTTCATCGCGTAATCAAAAATTTCATGATTCAGGGGGGCGGGTTTACTGCAGACATGAAACGTAAGCCGACCCGGGCCCCCATTACCAATGAAGCCAAGAACGGTTTGAAGAACAAGCGCGGGACATTGGCTATGGCCAGGACCGGTGATCCTCACAGCGCCACCAGCCAGTTCTTTATCAATCACAAGCACAATGCTTTTCTCGACTATCCGGGACAGGACGGCTGGGGATATGCGGTCTACGGCAAAGTGGTCTCCGGAGAAGACGTGCTCGACAAGATTGCCTCGGTTTCCACCGCCAGCAAGGCGGGAAACGACGACGTCCCGGTGACGCCGGTCTTAATCAAATCGATTACACGAGTCGATCCTGCCCAAAATAAATAAGCCCTCCCTGAAGACGCCGGAGCCGCTCACGGGAGTCCGGCACCTTCCAAACCTCATCAAAGGACTGGTTCGGCTTCCTCCATGCTCTTGCTTTCTCTTCCCAACAGGGAGGCCGCCTTCTTAAGGTCGGCCACAAAAAGCTGGAAGGCACGCATCCGCTCCTCGTGTTCCTGAAGTCTCAGAAGCGAAGAGGGGTGAACGGTCGCAACCAGCCAGGGCGCCCAAAAGGGCTCGAACACTCGGCCGCGATTCTCCATGAGCCTGAACTTTGGACCCATGAGCGCTCGTGCGGCAGTGGCTCCTAGACAGATCACAACCAGCGGCTTGATGACAGCGATTTCGGCTTCCAACCATGGCCGGCATGCTTCAATTTCCGACATTCGGGGTTTATCGTGGATGCGCCGCTTACCTCTGGGTATCCATTTAAAGTGCTTCACGGCATTGGTGACATACACGTTCTCGCGCGGAATACCCGCCTTGGTAAGTCCCTGGGCCAAGATGCGCCCGGCAGGACCCACAAAGGGTCTGCCTTCCAGATCCTCCTTGTCCCCCGGCTGTTCTCCCACCAACATGATGCGTGCTCTGGGTGAGCCCTCTCCAAAAACGGTTTGCGTGGCTCGCTTGTACAGATCGCATCCTTCGCAAGAACGGGATGCCTTTTGAAGTTCGGGAATGGTGAACTTTTCAGGAAGGAAGTCCGCTGCTGAACGCCCCCCTTGTCGCTCTTTTCTTGCCGTCATCCCACCTGTACCTCCTCTTGCTCGGGTACGCGCGAATGCCTCCGATGAGGACTTAAGGAATTGGCAAACCGACGGGCATCACGAATCGCGCACCCTTTCGAGTCGTTATTAAAATAAACAAAAAGATCTTCTCCGGCCTTCCAAATTTTCAAAAGCTCTTTCGTCCTTTGCGCCAGAACCGCTTGTTCATAGCAAGGTCGAGGGCGGCCGGTGCCCTCGTGGAACCTCGCATAACCCCAATCAGCCGTCCTCCACAGCTGGGTCTCCCAGCGGCAGCGGCGATCGGTAAGACACAAGGCGGCGTTGTTGGCTTCCAGAATTTCCTTTACCTCGTCACAGAACCACGATTGGTGGCGAAACTCGAATGCCAGACGAATGCGTTTCGGAAATGCCCGGCACGTTTCAAAAAGCCGCGCGGCATTGCAATGGACCCGGGCGGGAAGCTGGAGCAGAACGGGACCCAGGTGCTTTCCCAGAGGAGAGGAATGGCGCATCAAGCGGGCCGTTGGCTCTCCAGGGTCCTTCAGCTGCCTAAAATGGGTCAGGAACCTGCTCGCCTTCATGGCAAAGATAAAATCGCTGGGGACCTGAGCGGCCCACTTTTCAAAAACCGGCGCTTCAGGCAGCTTGTAGAAAGTCGCGTTGAGCTCCACCGTTTGAAAGCGCTCCGCGTAATAAGCCAGCTCATCGGCAGCTCTCAAGCTCTTCGGGTAAAATACGCCCTTCCGCCAATGCCGGTATTGCCAACCTGAGGTCCCGATGAAAATTGACATCGTTATTCAAACCGCGGCAGAACTTCACTTTGGTAAAAACGAAAGAACTCCTCCTGAAAGGGACCGATCTGGTGAAAATATACATGCGTGAAGCCCGCCCTTGTAAAATGTTCAATGGCTTTCAAATGCTCTTCCACATTATTGCCACATACCACCAGATGGCTGAGTTCCTCCTCCGTCACTTTTCTGGAAGCGCTTTCAAATTGAGAAGGAAGTCGTAATTCAGAAAAGAGCGGTGGCGCCAAGGCGGAGATGGGCCACACGCGCCGCACGGTCCTCAGGGCCTCCCGGCGATCCTTGGCACAACACACGTGCAGCTGGCCATAGCATGGCTTCCCGTTTCCGTTATTTTTTTGAAAGGCTGAGACAAGCTTTGCATCGGCGGCAACGCTGATGAGCCCGTCTGCCACTTCTCCTGCCAGCTGTGCGGCCTTGGGACCGGAAGCAGCCATCACCAACGGAATCGGTTCCGCGGGGAGTGAGTAAAGGCGCGCTCCTTCCACTGTGTAATAGCGGCCCCGATATTCCTTCAAACCTCCATGCCATAGGGCACGAATCAGCTCGATGGCTTCACGCAGCATCTCTCGACGTTCAGCGACAGGCGGCCAGCGTCCGCCTAGAATGTGCTCGTTCAGATTCTCACCCGTGCCCACGCCAAGAAAGAATCGCCTGGGCAGCATGAGCGCACAGGTTGCGGCCGCCTGAGCCACCAAGGCAGGATGCATGCGAATCAGCGGGCACGTTACGCCGGTGCCAATGCGCAACTGAGATGTCCGCTGCGCGATACCTCCCAGGACCGACCACACAAAGGGACTTTGTCCCTGCGCCTCAATCCATGGATGAAAGTGATCGGAAATCAGAGCAAAGCGAAAACCGGCACTTTCAGCCCGCTCCGCCAAAGAAACCAAGGTCACCGGGTCGTGCTCTTCACTGGACAAAGAGTAGCCGAATTCAAGCATTTTCCTCTTCTCAGGAAGCGCCCACGTTCTGTATCGTCTTAACCAGGGGGTGCTGTTCCAGAACCTGCAACCGCACCACTCCCATAAGCTTTCCTTCAGGATTGGTCACAAGAGCCAGATCTTTCTTGGAAGATCTCAGGCTTTCGATCAGGCTTTGCAGAGGAACACTGGGACGGACTGTTTTGGGAGCGATTTGCATGACCTCGGCAGCTTTCAACTTGCTGATGGCTTTGATGTCGGAAGGCTGGATGAGGCCCAAGACGATGCGAGCGGGGTTCAGGACCACACAAAAGTCCGACGACGACTGGAGTCGCCCCTGTAAAGCGGACACCGATTCATCCGGCGAGCAGGTCGGCACTTGCGCATCAAGCAATGTTCCCGCCCGCGGAGCACCCGCCTCTTTACCTTCTGTTGGCATGGCGAACGCCGTCCACTCCGCTTTGCCGCCGTAGTAGCGATATACCTTCGAGAAACCAAGATCTTCGAGCCGCCACGCGGCCCGCGCACTCAGGTCTCACTGATAATCGAAACAATAGACGATCACCGGTCGTTCGCGATCCAGCCGGCGCACCGATTCCGAATTCAGCTCCGAGAGTGGCAAATTGATAGACCCCGGCAGATGCTCGCGCTCGTATTCACTGTGAGAAAGCACCTCGATCAACTGGGCCTTCTCATCCCTCATAAGCTTGGTAACCTCTTCCAAAGTCACTTGCTGGTACATGGCTATGTCCTTTCAGCTAATGTTAGTCCCCACAACCGCACGACCCATACCGCTGTCCCCGCGGGTAATGACGGCGACTTTCACCTCCCATTGGCCGGCTGGGCGGTAGGAGGGATCTTACGCCTTGGCGCGCGGTCATCACCGCTTCGATACCAGGCTGCCTGGGTTGGTCTTGGGGAGGGCGTTTGCTTTTTTTTGACCGGGGCCCTGGCCACCCTGCCTCCTGTCAATCTTGCTTCGGATGGACTCAGCGCGCAACGATTCAGGCTTTATCAATTATACCAATTCCCGCCAGGTCTATTGGCCCGCTTCCATTTTGTCACTCTCCACGCAATTCCAACTGATTCATAGTCACCTGCTAAGATGGGCCCCCATGCGGTATCGGAATTTAGGACGCACCGGCGCGGTGGTATCCGAAATAGGGTTCGGTGCCTGGGGTATTGGAAAACAAATCTGGGGCGGCACTGACGATGCCGAGTCCAAGCGCGCTTTGCACCGAGCCCTGGATCTTGGCATTAACTTTATCGACACTGCTCTTGTCTACGGAAACGGCCACAGTGAGCGCTTGATCGGCAGCTGCCTTCAGGAACGAAGTGAAAAGGTTTTTGTGGCCACCAAGATTCCGCCCGCCAACATGGCCTGGCCGGCACGTGGCTCAGTTCAGGAAGCCTTTCCTGCCAATCACATTCAAGCCAGCGTCGAGTCCAGCCTGCGTAATCTGCGGAGAGAATGCCTGGACCTGATTCAATTGCACGTGTGGCACCCATCCTGGCTGGCGGAAACGGAGTGGTCTGAAGAACTGTCTGCTCTCAGACGGCAGGGAAAGGTTGCCCACGTCGGGGTTTCGATCAACGATCACCAACCGGCTTCCGCTTTGGAGCTGGTGCGCTCTCGAAAAATTGAAACCATTCAGGTTATTTACAACATCTTTGATCAGAGCCCCGAGGACCATTTATTCCCGCTGTGCAACGAATACGGAATCGGGGTCATCGCCAGGGTGCCTTTTGATGAGGGCGCTCTCACCGGAACCATTACCGAAGAGACCACTTTTCATCGACGAGACTGGCGAAATCAGTATTTCAGGGGCGGACGTAAGAAGGAGGTCGTCCAGAGGATCTCGCGCCTTCAACCTTTTCTGGAAGCTGAAAAATGCACTCTTCCGGAACTGGCCTTGAGATTCTGCTTACACCATCCCGCCGTCAGCACAGTGATTCCGGGAATGCGCCAAGCAAAGCACGTTGAAATGAATGTGGCAGTATCCGGCCAGCCGCCGCTTTCCTCATGGGCTCTCCAGCATCTCCGCGAGCACCGCTGGCCCAAGAATTTCTATGAGTAGCCACATATCCGTGTTTCGAGATGCCATAGGAAATAAGCGGTCGCTTTTGCCGCAGCAGGACGCCGCTTTCCGGTCGCGACGCCAACCAATAACAGGGGAGCCCTGGGTTCTATGTCGGCCAAGCGTGGTAAACAAAAAAAAGCCCGTGTTCGTGAAACTGGGGCTTCTCTTTGACGTCTGAATGAACGGGCCTAAGATTGCCCCGCAGAACTCCCTCCTGCTCCAGGAGGGCTGCCGAAGTACTTGCAGCAACCGGAGCTTACTTGAACTAGGAAAGACTTAACTGGGGGAGATGATGGATAAAAAACCCAAGCTCAAAACTAAGAACGAAAACGGTCAGGATTTGAAGAATCCACCCGTCAAATGGGAACTGACGGACGAGGATAAGGCATTTCTACGATCCTGTAACGTCTCTTTTGATTAAACCGGCGTTGGGAATTGCGCCGCGTCGGGACGGCGGCCTGGCGCTGCGTTGGTCGCTGCCTGTTGAACAAATAGTTTTTCGAAGTTTTTTGAAAAGATCTGTTGTTGATCCACCGCGCTGACTTTCAGACGGCGGAGGATCGCTTTTTGCTGTTGCCAAATCGGATACTGCCAGCCTCTTGGAAAGTAGGAAGAATCGGTCCCAAACAGAAGACGTTGCGGGCCGAGCACATCCAGCGCCTGTCGAAATACCTGGTCCAGCGTCAGTCCCGGAACATAACGAATCCAGGCGTTGGAGCTGGACGTGTCCAGGTATACGTTGGGGCACATATCGGCAAGCATCAGGGCTTCTCGAAAAAATCCGCCTCCGAAATGCGGGATGATGACAGGAACCTGAGGAAAATCAAGGGCTAGAATCTGCACTTCCACTGGATTTGAGTATCGCAAGTCAAATCTGCTGGTAAGCCCTAATTTTTTTCTGACCCCCACCGAGAGAACACCACAGTGGATGAAGATGGCCGCGTGATAGCGGGATGCCAGCATGAAGAGCTTTCGCACGGACGGGGAGGACACAGAGAAGTGGTGCATAGACGGGAAGAGACACGCGCATTGCATTTTCCCCTCAAAGGCGCGATCGGCGCGCTGGAGGACATTGGGTGCGCCGGGATCCAACACAAAAAAACCCACGAAACGGTCAGGATGCCGTTTCACCGCCCGGGCCACCGATTTTTCATCTCCCGGCACGCTTGCAATCAGGGCCGCCCGCTGCACTCCGTACCGGTCCAGTTCGCTCACCCAGCGGTCCGCAAGATCATCAACGGAAAGTGGATCGTCCCACATCAAAAGACGAGTCAGTTCTGCGACCGGTCTTCTTGAGCGTAATTGTTTTTGCCGGGCGAGCGCCCTGAAAAAGTTAGGTGAGAAAAAATGGCAATGGGCGTCGTGCAGAATCGCTTCAGCTCGCTTCACGAATTTGCCCTCTATTATAGACACTCCTCCGGGCAGCGGCACCTAAAACCCCCGGCCCATGCGGCGGCAGCCAAAAACCTGCGGGTCGCCCCTACAGCATGCAGAGATCTGCACCGAGGTTTTTTTACTTTCGAATTCAACGAAATTAAACTACTCTGAAACAAGTTTCAGCTCCTGCATCACTGATCGTGACAGACGCAACAAGCAATCAATCATTGAGCCATAACTACGTCATCCTTAGTGACCTTCATCTCAGCGAGGGGGTAGACCCGGATGCACACCAGTACTTTCGCAACGAAGATTTTCTTTTCGATCAGGAGTTTTCGAATTTCGTGGATTATCTTTTACGGAGCCCGCATGAGTTGCCGTGGCACCTGATTTTTAACGGTGACCTCTTTGACTTCCTGCAAGTGACCACCACACAGGACGCTCCCGCTGAATTCCTCGATCCAAAGAATGTGAAATACGGGCTTGACTGCGGCGAGCAGGAATCGGTCTTCAAGCTTCGCTGCATTTTCCGAGGACATCCGGTTTTCTTCGCCGCCCTGGCCCGGTTTTGTGAATTTTTTCCCGTCACCTTGGTAAGCGGAAATCATGACATCGAATTATTTTATCCGGCGGTCCGCAAGGAATTCCTGTGCCTCCTACAAAAAGCCTCTGGCAGCTCATCGATGGCTGCTTTCCGGAATGTTCATTTTGAAGATTGGCTCTTTTATCGCCGGGACTTGCTGCTCATCCTTCATGGCCACATGTTTGACCCGTTAAACTGCTTCATGTTTCCGCTGGAACCGCGTCTGCCTGTCAACAATACAATTCCGGCAGCTCAACAGGACCACATCGATCTTCCCTGGGGTTCTATCTTTGTTCGTTATTTCTTTAATCGCCTTGAAGAAGAGTACCCTTTCAGTGACAACATTCGTCCCACTACCCACTTCCCCAAATGGTTGATCCGAAAGCGGCCGCTTCTTGCGCTCCGTTTTCTGCTTCGTGATGGGCGGGAGCTCATTGCTAAACTCCGCACGGTTTCGCGCAGCTTGCCGCCTCTGGCTTACTCGAGCCGCGGCCAATCACACGACGAGCGGCTGCAGGAATTGTCCGCGCGATTGAGCGAGGAGGCAGGCTGCGACACTGACCTCATTAGCTTGAAACTGAGGCAAACCGCCGCTCTCGGCGAAGTCTCGGTGCTGCGCAAGCCTTATGGTCGGATGGGATGGTTTTTGCGTTTTGCCCGGTTGGGCTACCCTGCCGCTTTACTATTGCTGCTTGCCTCTCTCTTCATTTCGGCAATCGTGCTGGCCGTTTCACCGCTGATTTTTTTACTGGCGGCCGGCGTATTGCTGTGGATGCTCACTCACAGAAAAGCGGAAGTGACCCCGGCAGACCGGTGCCGGGCGGCGGCCACGAAGATTCAAAAGATCTGGAGGGTGCGCTTTGTGGCCATGGGCCATAGTCACTATGCCGACGCCCAACTCTTGAATAGCGGAGCTTTTTATTTTAATACCGGTACCTGGACAAGACTTTTTGAGTATCCACCCGTGTCTATTCTGCCGGAGGAGAACGAACTGGTTTTCTTGAAGATCATGTGCGAACGGGGCGCCCCCTCGGCTCAGCTCTTGAAGTGGATCGATGGAGACGGGCCCCGTCCGGTGAAGCTGTTTCAACCAACAAGAAAAACCTATGCCTGAAGTCAAAATCGAGGTCTGTCCCAACTGCCGTTTCACCCTGGTTGATCCTGCCACCTATTGCCCTTACTGCGGAGTTCAGCTAACCGCTCCCCTGTGGAAGAAGACCGGGGCCTGGATCCTTTTATTCCTCACCTGCTATCTGTTCCTGCAATGTAATTTGCGGCTCATGAAAGGCCTCTAAGTAACCCAGTTCATAAAGAGGGTAACGTTTGCGAGTAGGACTTGCGAGGCGAGGCCAAGGAGAGAGGAGGCGATGTCGGGGTACATGGCCGATCCGATGAACCACGTTGCTGCCTGCTCGCAGTTGGGCTATGCTCAGGAATCCATTCGAAAGGACAGGAGTTCTATATGAGATTACAGAGACGTTCCTTTATTAAGCAAACGGCGGCCGGCGCCCTGGCGGCTCCCCTGCTGGCCAACACAAGTCTTCTCGCGTCTGTTCCCGCCGCCAAATTCATCAACGTGGACGGGATTAATACACGCTACTACGAAGTCGGTAGCGGACCGGATATGGTGCTGGTTCATGGTGGACAATTCGGCGGCAGCGGCTCGGCAGACAACTGGTTGCCGATCCTTCCCTTCCTCAGCGCCCATTTTCACGTTTGCGCTCTGGATAAGCTCGGCATGGGAATGACAGATAACCCCAAGAGAGACGAAGACTACTCGATGGTGGCAGTGATTCGTCACGTCCACCGGTTTATCGAGACGTTGGGGCTTAAGAGCATCCACTTGGTCGGCGGCTCACGCGGAGCCCTCCCCTCCACCCGCATTGCTATGGATTTTCCTCAACTGGTCAGGAACTTGATTTTCTTCGATAGCAACACTCTGGCTCCCGACGATCCCAACACTCCGATTCCTCCCGATCCCAGTGGAGAAAGCGCGACTCCCACTAAAGACTCCGTAAGAGCTTCAATGATGAGTAGCACGACCTGGGTCAGCAAACGCCACGTGACGGATGAATTCGTGGAGGCGCAGTGGAAGATAGCCGTGCTGCCGAAGATTCAAGAGGCGGAAAGAAAACTGTTCGAGCTGCGCGATCGTTTTGCTCGCGAGAATCCGGAACGGGTCAAAGCTAATCCAGCCCTGGCCAAGATCATGGCACCCACACCCTGGTGGATGTACGAAGTAAAGTACGAGACGCTTGATATGATGAAATCCGGACGGTTAAAGACCCCTACTCTGGTGCTATGGGGCTACAATGATCGCAGCGCCCCTTTTAATCTGGGATTGGATTTATTCAAAATCATTACCGCTTCTGTGTCACGGGCGCGTTTGCATGTTTTCAACCAGTGTGGACATCAAGCTTACGTGGAATATCCTGCGGAGGTGACGGAATTGATTTTGGACTTTACAAAAGGAACCGCCGCAGAAGCCTGATACAACAAGGCGCAAACCGGCGAACCTGGCGAATGTGCCGGGCATTTTAAAATTTTGCGCACGGAGGCACTATGAAGCGATGGAGTTTGGTCGGTATCTTTAGCGCTGTTCTCCTGGCCTCAACTTTGGTGCAGGCGGACGTGCTCATTTTGCGCGATGGACGGACCATCCAGGGGACCTATCTCGGAGGCGATGCGCGGGTGGTAAGGATGGCGGTGGGCACACGCGTCGAATCTTTTGACGTCACACAGATTTCTCAGATTCGCTTTGGTGATGTCATCGCTTCTGCTCCCTCTCAAACCGCTCCACAAACCACTCGCCCCGTGGCGGAGGTCACGGAGAATGTGATTCCCTCGGGGACGCTTCTTATGGTGCGAATGGTGGACAGCGTGGATTCAGAAGTCTCGTCCGTTGGTGAGACCTTCCGGGCCACCATGGCAGAGCCTGTAATGTCGGGCGGGAAAGTCGTGATACCCAAAGATTCCAAGGTGGTCGTCCGCCTGGTTGAGGACAAGGAGGCAGGTAAATTGACTGGAAGGGCGGAACTCACCCTGGATATGGTTTCTGTTGAAGTGGACGGCAAACTCTTCAGAGTCTCCAGCGGAGAAGTCACCACCAGCGGGCAGTCTCGCACTGGCGAGACCGCCAAGGTCGTGGGCGGTTTGGCAGGTCTGGGCGCCATTATTGGAGCCGTAGCCGGCGGTGGTAAGGGAGCAGCCATTGGCGCTGTTTCCGGCGCCGGAGCCGGCGCCATGGTTCAGGTTCTCACAAAGGGACCCAAAGTCAAAATACCTTCAGAAACGCGTCTCGAATTTACGCTTCAAAGACCGCTTCAGTTGTGAGGTTTGGAGAGGGATGCAAGGAAGGGTCGAGGACATATTCATTGCCGAATCCGGCGGGGCTCCCATGAAAAGAGTCGCCGAAATCATGGCCATCGCTGACGCAGGTTTGGAAGGTGACCGCTACATGCAGCATACCGGCTACTGGTCAGCAACTGACGAGTGCCAGGTCACCTTGATCGAGAAGGAAGCGCTGGAATTGATTGATCGTGAGACCAACCTCCACGCCTGCAACGGCGAGCACCGGCGCAACATCGTTGTTGCCGGCTTGAGCCTTGCCGAAATAGTCCATTGCAGATTCAGTATTGGCGAGGCGGTTTTTGAATACGACCGCCCTCGTCCTCCCTGCTCTTACATTCAATCCATTACCCAACCTGGAATGACCCGCGCCCTGTCCGGCGGCCGAGGGGGTATTTGTGCGCGCGTCGTCAAGTCGGGGAAAATCAGGGTCCATGATCCCATCTGCGTCTTGAAAGACTCGTCTGTTCCATCTACTGAATGAAAGAGTCGTGGCTCAAGACGGAACTTGAATAGTTTTCGTGCCGGATTTTCTGGAAGATTCTATCGAACATTTCAAGACTTTTATCGGAGGAACAATGAGAGACTCACAAAAAGCAACCGCGGCGGATGCCGACCTGATTCTCAAGCTTTACGATCTGCGCAGAGAAACGGAGATGCGTAAAGCTCGAAATTTCATTGCGGGATTTATGCCGCAAAACCTGGAAGAATTCTTGAAGGTCATGCATGCCTTCGGCACGCCTGAGAATGCGTATTTGAGACAGGCGGTCTCCTACTGGGAGATGGCAGCCTCTCTGGTATTGCGGGGCGCTTTACATGAGGGCTTGTTCAACGACAACAGCGATGAGATGTACTTTATCTATGCCAAGTTTGCTCCTTTCTTGCCCCAATTGCGGCAGGCCTTGGACGCCCCCCAATACATGGAGCGCATCCAAAAGCTGGTGGAAGGCACGCCGGAAGGTCGCCAGAAATTGGAACGCGTGCAGCAGCGCATCAGCAGAATGAGCCGGCTCCGCGCCGTCAACCGGTAAAACGCTGGCATTTGCCCCCCACCGTTTCGATGGCTGCGTTGCGGACCGTGGTTGGCGCGCAATCTCGCGATGAGTCGCCAGCCCATCCCCTTGTTCCTGATGAGCTTCTTGTTTGGGCCATTTTTCAACGCAAACTCCGAGGGACACAGCCGGCATTACGTAATCGCTGGACACTCAAATTTGCGAGCGTCGCCCTTTGCCAGCCATTTGCCTGGATAGAAGGAAGCTGCTAAATTAAGTTCCCGCTTGAATTGGTTATTTTTCTGGAGACAAAGATGATTCGAATGAAGTTCCTGGTTTTTTCTCTTTTTTTCATGTTGCTCCTGGGAATTCCCGCCTGGGCGCTCTTTCAGGATTCAGCAGCCGACTTGCCTGAAGGAGAGGGGAAGCAACTGGTCGGCTCCCTCTGCGCCCAATGCCACAATTTAGGCACGGTGACGAGTCGTAGAAAAAGCAAGCAAGAATGGGCGGAAACAGTCGAAGACATGTTAGCAAGAGGAGCTGGCTTCAGCCCCGAGGAGGCCGAAAAGATGGTCGACTACCTTGCCCAGCATTTTAGCCCTCAGCCCTCGACACCGCCGGCAACGGCTGCTCCCGCTTCTCCAGCCGCGGCTAACGCATTCATGCTGCCCGATGCGCCCGGCAAGGAAGTCCTCGAAAACAAGTGTTTTCAATGTCACAGTGAAAACATGTGGCGCGACTTGCGCCTCAGCAAAAGGGATTGGGAAGCAGTGGTTTATCGCATGGTGGGTCGCGGCGCGGTGTGGAGTGAAGAGGAAATCGAGGCCATGAGCCGGTACCTCTCCACTGCATTTCCTCCTGCAATCGCCCGATAAATTACTGGCTGGCGCTCACTGCCGCAGGCTCGTACAGCGGAATGTAGTCTCGCGTGGCCATGTCGCGATAGCTTAAATAACAGCTTTGCGACTCACACTTGAGGAAGGTCTCGATCCTTTGCAATAGAGTCGCCATGGCGTGGCGGGGATCCTGTTCCGGATGCGGATAAAGGTAATCAAAGTAAGCCCGTATGAAGAGACTTTTATTGCTGAACGGCAAGCGTCGGATGTTGGAGACGTACTGATCCCATTTACCGTCGCGAAGCAAATAAGGTTCTACGTTGGACACGTAAAACACCGACACGGTTTCCCGGCGCTCTTTTAAGTATCTGCCCAGGGCCGCAAAGGCGTGGAAGCCCCCAAAATCTCCCACCAGCGGAATGATCAGGTGACGGCGGTGCATCTCCCTCAAAAAACCGTAGTCCTCATCGCTGGCTAGGAAATGGCGGTGTTCTCCTTTCAAGTCAGTTTCGAGCAACAAGTCTCGCAACGTGGGGATGTAGGGTCTTCGAAAGCTTCGAATGTCGAGATTCTCCCTGTAAAAGGCTCCATAAATATACCTAATGCGTTCCAGGTCGCTCGCGGAAAGCTTGACTCGATATTCCTTTTCAATCTTCTTGCGTAGCCGCATCAGATTTGCCTGTAGAGATGCCTGATCGGAAGGAGCGGCCTCGAAGTATTCAATGAGCCTTTCGATGGAAGGAGATTGTTCCTTCGCGGTTTCCGCCTTTAGCGGTTTGCTGAAAAGAATTGACAAAAATTCCTGACGCGTCTCTGCAAAATCAAAGATGGCTTTGAAGATGAGATGCTCGAGGAGATTCTGTCGTCGAATGTCGACGATAAAAGCGATGCTGGGTCTCAGGTGGGCGATGTAGGTGAGATTCTGCTCCGGCCCTACTCCGATGTACGTCCCCCCTTCTATCTTGAGCTCTTTGAGCTTACCTAATACCTGCTGAAATGAAGATTCATTGGAAACAAAGTTGTCGAAATTGAAAGTTCCTTCCGGCTCGGAAAGACTCTCGATGAGGAAGGAGAACTCTCGAGCTGTGAGCTTGTCGGCCTTCTTGGCCTCTGTTGAAGAGGGGATAAGTAAAGCAAGCAGGGAAAAAACAAAAACTTTGAAAAACGTTCGTCGAGAGCCCATCCTGTGAACCTCCTAACTCTAGAGTCCCTGATCACTTCGGCAAAATACATGCAATCTTAGGGCAAACTTCGCCTCGATAATCCTGCTGCCGAAAATGAAAACGGGGTTTTCAGGTCACAAATAGTTTAATGGATGCCCCTGGCAGAAAGGTAGCGCTCAGCGTCGATGGCCGCCTTACAGCCCTCTCCCGCCGCGGAGACGGCCTGCCGGTACAAAGGATCGGCCACATCACCGGCTGCAAAAATCCCTGCCACCGATGTTCGCGTCGACGGATGCGCCACCTTCAGATACCCTGCCTCGTCCATTTCCAATTTGCCCCGGAATAAAGACGTGTTGGGTACGTGCCCGATTGCGATGAAAACCCCCTGGGCGGGGAATTCTTCCAGGGCGCTGTTTCGCGTGTCCTGAAGAATGATCTTGTTGACCCCCTCCGAGGTGCCAAGAATCTCCGTCACCACTTTGTTGAGCTTCCATTCGATCTTCTCGTGACGCCGGGCCCGCTCCAGCATGATCTTGGAAGCACGGAAACCTTCTCTCCTGTGTACGATGGTTACCTTGCTTGCAAATTTAGTCAGGAAAATGGCCTCCTCCATAGCAGTGTCACCTCCCCCTACCACCACCACGTCCCTGCCCTTAAAGAAGTAACCATCGCAAGTTGCACAGGCTGAGACACCATGACCCATGAACTTCTTTTCCGATTCCAGGCCCAGCAGCTTGGCAGAAGCACCGCTGGCAATAATCACCGCATCGGAAGTGAGACGAAAATCCGAATCGAGACCAATACGAAAGTGGCTGGCTGAGAAATCAACACTCGTCACCGTTTCCATCACGGACTCTGCGCCGAAGCGCTCCGCCTGGTCCTTGAAGATCTCCATCAGTTCCGGACCCTGTATCCCTTCACGAAAACCGGGATAATTCTCAACCTCGGTCGTGATGGTCAGCTGCCCTCCCGGTTGCGCTCCCTCAATCACCAGCGGTGAAAGCTCCGCTCGCGAGGCGTACAGAGCAGCAGTCCAGCCGGCTGGCCCAGATCCGATCACCGCTACGCGATAATGTTCCCTGCTTGGTGGCATTGCAAATTCCCTTTGAATAAAACCGGCACTGAAGCGCCCACGTGATTTCTATCCGCTTCGGCGCGCATTAAACCTTTTGTGCAGCGGCTGCGTCAAATCATTAAAAGTGACCAGGCTCACCAGAATGCCGCCACGGTTTAATTATCCTTGCCCGGATCCCTATAATCAGAGCGTTAAGAGGAGAAGGATAACTTGTGGCGATTTACTCTGTCACTCGTCTTGTTTACCCATTCTTTTTCCGCGGCAACGGCATCTTCCGTGAAGCTCATGTGGGATGCCAATCCGGAAAACGATATAGTCGGCTATTACATCTATCGCAGCCAGGTCTCCGGAACGGGTTACGCCCGCATAAACCAAGCACCGGTTACGACCACCACCTACATTGACGCCGCGTTGACAGAGGGAGTTTCTTATTATTACGTGGTCACTGCGGTGAACACCCGGGGGGAATTGAGAGCAATCCCTCTAACGAAGTGCCGCTTAAATTCCAAGGCCTCCTGCGCATCAGCGGGCCAGGCTCCGAGAAGCGTCTGATAGAAGAAATATTCCTCGTTGAAATGTGGGACAGGCTTCCCTGACACGTTTAGCTTCTTGCGCGCATTCATGGAGCGCCAGTTCCTCAGCTTGAGTTCCCACTCTCCCGGAATCTCACTCAGCACATTAATACGGGCACGCACATCCTCTCCCCTCTTGACATCATGCGTCGACGTCGCGTTTAACGTGTGCGGACAATTTCTTAACGTTTGCACATTTGCAACGTGAAATGCCGTAGGGCCAATATGTCTTCCCGCAGGGTCACCACCCACTTCATTCATGGAAATCAAACGGTTATAGACATAAAGCGCGGTGTCTTCCAGTCCTTTTGCCATCACCGAACCAGTGAACTGTTGCCAGGACATTAGAAATCTTAACCAGTGTTCCCGCTGTTCAGGAGCGCTTCGCATTAAGAACAGTCGAGAAAGAAACTCAAAAAGAGGACCGGATGCCGGGGGCATTCGGCGGCGCGCCGCTAACAGTGTCTCGCGCAAGTACTGCCGGTCCCTCGGAGCAATTCCTGAAGCATTAATGTAGGTGCGGTACACGGTCAGACAGGCCGTCAGCTCCTCGAAGGCACGACGCAACTCTGCCAACGATAGGTCACGACCTTCTTTGTCTTGGAAAGCAATCCTCCAGAGGCGATTGCTCAGTGTGCGCATCTCTGCGGCAAAATGCTTCTGCATCACTTCTCTCTTTTTCGCATGGACCACCTCGTCGAATTCAAATGCTAGACCGGTGAAGTCCCCATAAATGCGCGCGAGTTCCACCAGGCCTTCCGGATGAATGAAAAGACCATTCAAAGCGCGGCAAAACTCGTACCCCGTCGTTCCACAAACCGGCCATCCTCTCGGGAGCCGTTCATTTTGAAGGAGGATTTTTTCCACCACGACGTACAATCTCCCCCCGTCTTTCATCAGGTAATCCCGCATTCGTTGCAGGTAGTTGGCCGGATCATAGAGCCCATCGATATGATCGACACGCAAACCGGTCACTTTTCCCGCCTTCACCAGCCTGCGAAGAAAGCGATGGGTGTCTTCGAAGACTGCTTTGTTCTCAACCTTTATTCCAATCAAGTCCGTGATATTAAAAAATCTCCGGTAGTTGATTTTTTCAGTGCCGGTACGCCAGTATGCAAGCCGGTAGTGTTGAGCATCGATTATCAAATCGAGAAGGCGGCTACTGCCTCCTGGTCCGCTTTTGTTGATTCTTGCAAGCCGTTGCTCCAGCCGTGATCGAAACGACGAGTCCTTCTGGAGGGTCCTCCAAAGACGCATTTCAGGCGTCATCCTCGCTCGGTGGCGATGTTCTAGAACAGCTGCCACCTTGGTATCCGGAACCAGCCCACGCAAGATGATGCGGCACCCTGCCAGGTTAATCGGGAATCGCAAGCCATGATAGCCAATAAAGAAGCCTTCCGGCCGAAGCAGGATGGAAAGTGCGCCATGCTTTAACGCCGTAGCATAAGGCTCACCTAAAACCGGAAGGAGCAGTGTGTTTCTGAGGTCTTCAAAGACAGGTTCCCCATCGATGTCAAAGTAAGCGGCATACCGGGACCTCGACCCCTTTTTCAATACGTCCTGCCACCACTCGTTGTTCAAATCGGCTGCCAGGTGGTTTGGGACAATGTCCAGCACCAGCCCCATGCCGAGCTTTTTTGTTTCCTGCACAAGATCGTGAAAATCACTTTCGCTTCCCAGTTCGGGATTGAGAGTGGAATTGTCCACCACGTCGTATCCGTGAGTGCTTCCAGGACGAGCCTTAAAAATAGGTGAACAGTACAGGTCCGTGATGCCCAACCTGCGAAGGTATTCCAGGCAGCCGCGCGCCTGTTCGAAGGTGAAGGTGGAATTCAGTTGGAGTCTGTAAGTGCTTCTTGGAATTCTCAAGGCTGCCCGGCCCGCCGTTTCTTATGATTCCAAAACTTGCCAGGAAAGAGGGAGAGAAGGCCGTACGACATCTTTTTTCATTATGAATCAACTGTCCGTCAAAACGAACCGCGAGTTACTGTTGCGACGGACAATACCTTTTTATGAGCGACGGCCCCAATTTCGTTATGGGGCAACAATGCAGAGACACCGTAATGGAGGAGCGATAAAGAAAAAGGGTCATGCCTGCGCCAACCTCGCCCGAACTCTTGGTCGCCAATGATGGCTCCATTCGGCACCTCCTCGCTTGGCGACTTCGGCACGCAACCCCGGGCACAATTCAATGTATTTATCGGGCGGCGCTCACTCTTAAGGGCAAGGAAAAGCTGCGCGGGTTACGAACGCACCATTTTGGTGTCTGGGAAATTCTGGTAGGCCTTTTCCACTTCAAACGAGAGTTGTTGTCCCAACAGTGTGAATTGGGCAACCCATTCTTGCGCTGCGATGTCCCCCCTGGCGCCGCGAGCATGAAAATCCGGGTAAATATTCTTTAACATGCCGTAGTAAAGATTTTGGACGTGCCAGATATCCACCTCAAAAGGCAAAGACTGGAACAATGAAGACGTCTTTACCAGCTCGTTAAGAAGGAGGGGGTTGTCGGGCTGGAGAGCCAATTCTTCCATCATCCTGTCGAAGTTGCCTTTCAGGGCGTAACTGAGTTCGGAGGCGTCCAGGGAAATGTTTCTGTTCCCCGCCTCTTCCAACAAAAAGCTGACCTGCTCGTAGTTAAGGGGCCGTTCTGCCAACGCGGCGCTGAGATCCCGGTTAAACAAGAAATCAGAAGTGACCCGGAATATCCTGGGCAGCGGAATCTGCAGGCCCACCAGCAAGCGCATGAGCGCCGCATGCTGGTTGTAAAGCTGCCTGTAAATTGCTTCAGCATCTCTCAAACGAGATTCAAGAATCAAGTCGACGATGCGGCGCTGCTCGTCGCGGAAAAGTGAAGTGAGTGTATATTTCGAGGAACCAAAATAATCATCGAAAACCCGGATCATCTCTGGCAAGTCGGCGCGCCCAAATACGCTGCGCAATTCGGCTGCCATGGCCTGATAGCTCTGCTCCTCCTGAGCTTCCTGAACGCCGCAATTCAAATTGTGCTCTCCAAAATAAAGAACCGCGAAGCTGATTTGCGATGACTCCGCAGTGATTTCCGAAGTGACTTTGGCCCTCCCCATGACCAGGCGAGTCGTACCCATGCTGTAGTTATGCCAATCTGCTCGATGCACCGTATAACAGTAGATCCGGGCACGCTCCGGATACTCCTGAAAGACGGAGCTGAGGGCAAAATGGGCGCCTACCTTTTTTAAATCCAACTCTTTCGCCTTGACAGTCCTTTGATAAATGTCGCGACCGTTTCCCTGTTCCCCTAGATTGCTTTTTGCTTTTTCAAGAAAGGAAACAAAGGAAGCTTCCAGCGATACGCCGAATAGCTCCTGCGCCAACTGTATTACCCTGCCCGCATAGTTGAGTACCTGTACGGTCTCTATTCCGGAGATGTCGTTAAAAAACCAGCCACAGCTCGTGTACATCAACATGGCATGCCGTTGCAGTTCCATCAGCTTGAGAACGTCACCGATCTGATCTGAATTCAGGGTTCGGAGCGCATGCCTATGCAGAAATCTATCCCTGACGTGTGCTGAGCGGTCCAGGACGATATCGATATATTCGTTGCGGGCAACCCATGGATCCTTCAAGTACTGTTTGGCGCGATTGAAGAACCAGGGAGCGACCGTGTCGCGCAACCAATCCATGGCCTGACGCAGCGGCAGCCGCCATTCCTGATTCCAGTCAGGCTTGCCCCCCGTTTTACAACCGCAGTTGCTCCTCCATCTTTCAACGCCATGAGCACAACTCCATGAGGAGGATTCGAGGATCTCGACCTGATGGGAAGGAGGCGTCATAGCCAGAAACTCGCCATAGTTGGTGAGCCGGGCCAGCTTGTTCTGCTCGATGTAATACAGCGCATAGGCCAGCGCCATGTCCCCGTGTCGATGATGATGCCCGTAAGTCTCGCCATCAGTCGCAATGTTGACCAACTGGGACACGTCCTGCTTCTCGGAAAACGCAGCCAGGAGACGGTGAGCGAAATTGACGCCACTGGCCAGAAGATGCTCGAAAGCCACTGCCCTCGCAATCGGCGCATCGTAAAAAAAGAGCGCCAGGGAACGTCCCGAGGGAAGCGTCACGCGGTAGGCGCAAAGTGGATCAATCTTACCGTTGCTCACATCCGCCCACTGGCGTTCGCCGAGCTTGCGCACTCGCACCGCCTGATAGGGGGAAAGAAGGGTAAAACGAAGACCCAGGGAAGCCAAAAGATCGAGGGTCTCCAAATCCACAGCTGTCTCAGGCAGCCACATTCCATCGGGACGCCTGCCGTAACGATACTCAAAATCGCGGATCCCCCACAAAACTTGCGTCTTCTTATCCTCGAGATTTGCCAGAGGCAAAATCATGTGATTGTAAGCTTGGGCCAAAGCGGATCCATGTCCTGAGAAATTCCGACGACTCTCGCGATCGGCCTCTAGAACAGCCCTGTAGATCTGCGGGCTGTGACTTTCCAACCAGCTCAGGAGGGTGGGGCCAAAGTTAAAACTCATCTTGGAATAATTGTTCACGATCCGGATGATCCGGCCCTCCGGGTTTAAAATTCGAGAACTAGAGTTAGGGCCAAAGCACTCGGCGGTAATTCGTTCGTTCCAATCATGATACGGCTGCGCCGAGTCCTGTACCTCGACGGTCTCCAACCACGGGTTCTCCCGGGGAGGCTGATAAAAATGCCCGTGAATACAAATGAATCGTTTCATCCTGACTCGCCCACCAACGGCTTGAACCGCATTAACGGCGCGACATCACCTGAAGGAACCGCCGATGTTGAACCCATATCTTACCAGCCCCGTGAATTTGAAAATCCGATCAGAGGAGCGAAGGAACGGGCTCGACGAAAGTGTGAGTTCTGATTTCTCGAACTGGATCCATTCGCGCTTCGCATTCAAAATTCGTACTTCCCAGGGAATCTTACTTCGGCTGAGCTCCGTGCTCGCTTTCGATTGCGCCCCCAAAAGATTCAGCATCGATTCAAACATGTCGTTCGGAGGCGCAACGGCCACGGAGTGCTTCGCCTGCAAAAGAGTCACGATTCATTCAAGCATGAATCATCTGGGCGCCGGCCCCCAAAACCACACCCGCCAGCAGTACAGTAAAAATTCGCCCCTCATACTGCCACAATAACCGCCACCGCCGGCTTTAGCCCATAAAAAAGTGCCTTCAGCCAAGCCGTTTTCCCAAACGAACATAAGTCCAGCTCAGTGCCAGAAAAATAAAGACGGAAGGCAGAATTAAAAAACTCCGGCTGCTATTCCGCCGCGCGTCCCGTGCATGAGCCAACCAATGTAAATCGCCAGTTGCTGAGCTTCCGGGCCGGGCAGCAGCATGCAAAAATTCAGGGCATGCATAAAGCGGGATTCGGAGATCCATTCCCTCTCATGGACCAGCCGCGATGCATGAGGGCAATTTGGCCTGCTGGCCCTCCAAAGTTGATGCAACCAAGACGAAGCCAGTATCGAAAGGCAGTCCAGAAGGATAGGTGGTCGGTTTGCCGCGTGAAGTTTTCAGACACGGCTCAAGCGTTTGATCATCCGGGAAACGAAGATCATTCCGGTGTTATACGGTGCTTGAGCGGAAGTGCCGGGCGAGCGGTGGGAAAAGAAATCAAGGGATGGTGACCGCATGGGCACCATCCCCGGGGTTGCCGTCAAACGATTTGGACCAGGTTATCTTTTTTCTTCCGCTTGAGGACCATCTCCTCGTAATACTCTCGAACCTGGGCTGCTTCTTTCGCAGCCTTGCGACGCATCACTTTCTCATCGCGCGCCGTGAGTGGCAGATCACCTCGATCACGAACCCTGTTTGCATCCTCGGCGTTAATTTGCAAATTATGTTCGTAGCTTAAGAGCTCGATGGGCTTTCCTCCCGCAAAGATCTCGTGGCGCCCATTCTCCTGGTACCACTTGGCCACGGTGGCATTCATATGCATGTGCTCAATTATGTTTCGCCAGCCGTGCCCGGTGTTGTAAGCGCAAAAGGAAATCTCTCCTTCTTGTGTGCCGTAGGGGATGATGCACATTTCGGTGCGGCGGAAATCATAATTGAACAAATCTTGAAACCACATACCGGCAATGAATAAAAAGTTCCACGGATCGCGGCGGCGCTCAACCCCAACCCCATAATCTTTCCCGGAGAGCCCGAAACTCTTGTCAAACTTCTTCAGGATGTCCAGCAAAGTCAGGCTACGTGGTGCTTTGAAAGGACTATAGTTGCGCAGAAGCGCCAATCCCATCATCAGATTGGAAAACCGCTTTCCCCGCCCGGCGTCAGTGATCTTTTGCATGTCGCGCACCAACCCGGGAATGTTAAGGAACTCAGGCACCGGCGCTGCTTCACGCGTCTCCTTGTTGATCATCAAAGCCGTCCCGACGCCGCAATTCGGGTGACAGCTGCAGCTGACTTGGCCCCAATCCGCGTTAGGCCCGTGTACCAGGTCGGCAAAATCAGCAAACGCACCCATGAGAGAAAGCGGAAACCAATGTCGAGTCGGTTCCGTCAGCCCGATTTGCCCCTTAACGTCTCCCGCCAAGTGGGACAACGTGTACCGCTGGCGCAGGCGGCGTTCATCTGAAATTTCATCGTCTCGTCCCGTAAATGACACCGGCTGGAAGGCGATGAAGGCTATTTTCTTCGGGTTGTCCATCGCGAAGCGCACAATCGGACCCACTTGATCATTGTTCACGCCGTTGACGAGCGTCGTTACCAGGATGATTTCAATTCCGGCCTCGTGGATATTCTCAATGGCCCGAAGTTTCACGTCGAAAAGATTCCCGACCTGACGATGGCTGTTGGCGTCATTTCCAATGCCGTCAAACTGAAGATAGGTGTAACGCAATCCCGCTTCCGCTGCACGCCTGGCAAAATCTTTGCTCTTGGCAAACTCAATACCGTTCGTGGCGCACTGAACGCTGTTGTACCCGATCTTGCGCGCATATCGAATGGCACGGAAAAAATGAGGCGAAAGGGTAGGTTCGCCCCCTGAAAACTGGACCGACATCTGACGCCGCGGCTTAATCTTGAGAGAGTTGTCCAGTATTTCCTTAATCTCTTCCCATTCCAACTCATGGACAAAACCCACCTGATTGGCATCCATAAAGCAAGGATCGCACATCATGTTGCAGCGATTGGTGAGGTCCACGGTTAACACAGAGCCGCGGCCATGTTTGATCGAGCTGGAGCCATGATTGTGCAGCTCGGTATCGTTATGAGCTCGAATATCACGCCCTGGAAAATTGGATTCAATCCATTTTAAGAATCTGGAGTCAATGGCCATTAAATCTTCGAAGTGGCCGTGAACCGGGCAGTCCTTCACCATCCAGACCTGGCCCTCTCGCTCGATAATCTGCGCCGGGATCTCTCCAACCTTTTCGTCGATGAGGATTCGATAATCTTCTTCCCCGCTAAGGATTTTCTTGCGCACCTCGATGACACATTTAGGGCAGAGCGAATCAGTCACTCGCGGCCAGCCAAGAGTCGGTTTCGATTTTTCCCACGATTTAAGCAGTGGCTTGTCAGACCATTTCGGCGTAAAGGAGGGGTTGGGCCTGTACTGGTTAAAAAACTGCAGGGTTTCAAACAGAAGGCCCGCCGTACTGCAGATTGCTGCGTCGACGAATTTTATCGCCAGTTTTCCTCTACTAGCTTTTACCATAGTCCGATCTAACCCTTTCTTAACGAGACTTGTTTTTTGTGACAGAATACTCCGACCAACTTAGAAAATTCAGGAATGGAATTCAATGCGAATAAAGGGCTGCGACTGGCAAAGTTGGTTTTTTTTTGGGCAAGTGATCCTTTTCCCCGCGCGGGAAGGAGCTTGCTAGCGAAACCCGAAAGGGGCTATACGGCATAATAGGCTATACAGCATTATAATGAAGAGGAGGTAAATCCTGATGATTAGTATAACCGAGGCGGCAAGGGCGCAGATCATGGCTGCCATACAGGCTCGCAGCCCTGAAGCAAATGTTTTGCGCGTCGAAGCCCGCGCCAACGGAACAGCAGAGTTCTCTTATGGAATGCGACTGGTTCCTCCCGGCGAAAAAAAGCAAGATGACACCACCTTCGATGGTGGCGGCTTTGAAGTAATCGTCGATCCAAAAAGTTGGGAGAACCTGAAGGGCGCCACTATTGATTTCGACGAAGGCCTCCTCCGAAGTGGCTTTAAATTCATCAACCCGAATAAGCCGGAAGTCCCGCAAATAGGCGAGGGGCCACGATCCGACCTTACGGGGCCGCTGGCGGAAAAAGTGCAGCTTCTACTCGACACCGAACTGAACCCCGCCGTTGCCTCTCATGGTGGAATCATTCACCTGGTGGGAGTCGAGGGGAACAAGGTCTTCCTCAGCTTTGGCGGGGGCTGCCATGGTTGCGGAATGGTGGATGTGACTTTGAAACAAGGAGTTGAAGCCAGGATTCGCGAGGTGATTCCCGAAGTCGAGGAAGTGATCGATACGACCGATCATAGCGGAGGCACAAACCCCTACTACGCCCCGGTTTACTGATTTCAGACGAGTTTGGATGCGATTCTGCACAAAGCATTCAACCTAAAAATGTTAGAAGAGGAGCCCGTATAGTAAGTCGTTGATAGCGGGCCAAATTTCCGGCTCTTATCTCGCGCGTAACCCTTTTCTAATTGTTCTTCAACCTATTGTAGAAAAACGTTTTTTTATTTCGGGCCTAAATACGTCGCAGCCGACGCCTAAATCTGCTATAAAAGCGAGAGAGGATCGGGGTGTGTCAGTTGGAATAGCTCATGCGGTCCGAAGACGACGTACCATTCCTGAGGCGGAGCGGCATCATCCTATGCGCGCACGTGAGTATCTCAAGCTGATTCAATCACTTGAAGACTTTGCCCAAAGCGACGGCTCGGAGGAAGGGAAAAGAATTCTTGATGGCCTGTGCCAGCTTCTGGAGACGGGAGTTTCTCCCCTTACCGAGCACAGCCAACCGTTAGTCTCCCGCTCAGCTCAAAGCTTGCGCCTTCTGATGGAGCGAGACGGTTTCGTCCTGCCCGCATCAATTTATGAATCCGTTCAATACGAGTACGATTTTGATGCTGCGGTACGCGATCGAAGTGTATCTTCCCGAGTTGTACAAAAATATCTTCGGCTCACAAATGCTGCGGGGCGTAAGATCGGTGACTGGCAACGAAGCAACCACTTTTCGGAAGATTGGAAGGTAGAAGTTGACGGCTCCAGGGAAGAAACCCAAATCTGGATCGGCCAGGATGCTATGGAAGATATCTTGGCCATCAGCCTGGAAGGTTATCTGGTGAGTGCGGGAAGGGGCAAGCCCTTCACCGAGGTGTATGCTACCTGCTTTGGAAGCATGAAAGAGGAACGCCTGCGGCAAGATTCAGGGCTCTGGTATGTACGGCACTTTCATGTTGACAAAATTCTCCCTCAAATAAGAAGCAAGGCCACACCCGCATCCGTCCTTCCATCCAGGAAGACTCTTGAAGAGGCGCACCTTCAGGTGGCCGCCAGTGTTTTTCCCCATCTCCATTATCTTGGAGATTTCCACACTCACCCTTATGCCAGCGCCACTGGTATCGTCCGCTACAAGTTGTGGGACCTCACCAAGGCAGATCGAGACTACACCCTGGAGAACATCTCCATGATGCAGGAACTGGGATGCAGGGATCGAGTAATGCTGATCCTTGCACTGGGCAGAGGAAGGCGGGTCCGCAACAAGAAGTATGTTTCAGAAAATGTCCAGCCCTTTAAAGTAGGTCCCTGTGTCTGCTATTTGGCCGGCTATAAAGTTCTCGACAACGGTCGGGTCAGTTCGGAGCGAATCCGGCTCCACTGCCCCTCCCGCAGCCTCTAAGCACCTGCATTTCTAAATACGGAAACGTTACCGTATTTAGTAGAGTCGAGATGTGGCGCGGTAGTTTAGGATGGAGCCTATCTGTTTCCGCCCTTTTCAGTTGCCGGTGCCTCACTAGCTCCTCCCTGCTCCGTTTCCACATCCC
>JACQSY010000102.1 GCA_016211085.1 Acidobacteriota bacterium
CCTGTCGTGTATAGTTTTTTCCATGGGAAATCCAGCCGGAGTTAAACGAGACTTTGTAGCTTTGGAACAAAGACGCCGTAAAGCGGCCAAGCTTTTAGAACGTGGGCTGAGCGAAGCTGAAGTGGCCCGTCGAGTCGGCGTGCATCGCCAGTCGGTGAATCGTTGGGCCAGGCAACTAGAGACGGGCGGGGCCAAGGCTTTAAAGCGTGCGGGTCGGGCCGGGCGCAAGCCGAAGCTCACGGAAAGCGATCGCCGGAAGATTCGCGAAGGGCTCCAGCGCGGGCCGGAGGCGCTGGGATACGGCACGGGACTGTGGACCTGCTGGCGAGTGGCCGACCTCATCGAGTGGGAATGCGGGATCCGGTATACGACGACGCAGGTGTGGCGGATTTTGCGGAAGTTGGGCTGGAGCTGCCGGCGCCCGACGGGGCGGGCCTTGGAACGCAACGAGAAGGCGATCCGGTACTGGAAACGGGTGCGCTGGCCGGAGGTAAAAAAAACGCCGTCGGAGAAGGCCGGACCATCGTCTTCGTTGATGAAAGCGGACTGAGCGAGCGGCCCCACCGCTGCCGGACCTGGGCGCCGCGCGGCCGGACGCCGGTGCTGCAGTTTCATTTCAATTGGAAGATCATCTCGGTGATGGCGGGAATCACTTGGTGGAACTTCTATTTTCGGCTTTTTCCCGGCACGATCAAAAAGGAAGAAGTGGTCGAGTTGCTGGGTCACCTGTTGCGCCATATTCCCGGACCGCTGCTGATCATCTGGGATGGGTTGCGCCAACACCGGAGCCGCTTGGTGAGGGACTTTGTTGCGGATCAGAGGGGACGCATCGTCCTTGAGTTCCTGCCGGCCTACGCTCCGGAGCTCAATCCAACCGAGTATGTGTGGGGCTATCTCAAACAGCATGAACTACCGAACCTATGTGCCAAGGATCTGGCGCAACTCAGTCACCACGCCCGTCGAGCGCTGGGCCGCATGCGCCGCCGACCCACACTGGTGCGTGCCTTCTGGAAACAAGCTGAGCTGTTTTGATCGAACTCAGTAATTGTCACTATATTAGGTAATACTCAATAGTCTTATTCAATAACCATGCGGACGGCCCTGGGTAGCGCGGTGGCACGTTCCACATCCTTCAGAACCTCACCCACCAGATAAAAGGACCCAGCTACAAAGGTGGCACCCGAACGCTTCCGCGCCTCCTGGCAGGCTTCGCTAGGATTGCGAATGATTCTAGCCTCCGGCACCATTTCCTTCACGTAGTCCGGCGAGGCCGCTCGGGCGGAGGGGATCTGTGTCAGATAAATCTGCTCAAAGCAAGGGACCAGTATTTGCAGCACGGCGCGAATATCTTTGTCTTTCATAATTCCGAAGACAAGCGTGCGGGGAGGACGGGTGTGCGCGAGGGCAAACTCCGCCAGTTGCTGGGCCGCGTCGGGGTTGTGGGCCCCGTCAAGAAAAAGCGGCGGATCTTCGGCAATCTTCTGCAGCCTTCCCGGCCATTGTGTCTCCAGGAACCCCCGGGAGATAGCGCGGGAGGGAATGTCCCAGCCCAAGCTCCGGAGAACTTCAGCAGCCTGTATCGTCAAGGCCGCATTCAAAACCTGGTGGCGCCCGTACAAAGGCAAGAGGCTTTCTATCCCATGAAAACGAAAACGGTATCGCCCTTGCACATCTCCCAGGTGCTCGATCTCAGAGCTTTCCAGGGCCCTGAGTCGTGCGCCTGTTTCCGCCGCCTGTGCGCGAAGCACGTTCATCGCGCTCTCTTTCTGGGGCGCAACGAGTGCGACCCGGTCGCAGCGCATGATGCCGCCTTTTTCCTTCGCAATCTCTTCCAGGGTGTTCCCGAGGAACTGCTGGTGATCCATTCCGACCGGCGTGACGATACTCAAAAGGGGGAAGGCTACATTTGTGGAATCGAGCCGCCCTCCCATACCCACCTCCAGCACAGCCAAATCCACCCGCTGCTCAGCGAAGTAAAGGAAAGCCGTGGCTGTGAGAGTGTCAAAGTAGGTGGGGTGAGAAGGAAACTGCATCTTCTCTATGGCCTCGACCACCCGGGTGAGATAATGGGCGAATTGCCGCGCGTCAATCATCTGGTCATTGAGGGCAATGCGTTCTTCGATTCGCACCAAGTGGGGAGAGATATAAAGACCGTGGCGCACGCCCGCAGCGGTTAGTATTGAACTTAGAAATCGAGCCGTCGATCCTTTGCCGTTGGTGCCTGCAATAATGACAGCTGGAAATTTCTCGTGGGGGCAGCCCAACGATTTTAACAGGGCCGTGATGGTTTCCAACCCGAAGCGCATCGTGAGCACCTCGTTTCCCAGACGGTCCAGATATTGCAGACTTTCTGCGTAGTTCATACGAAGCTTTGTCTCAGACGCGTATCCTCATAAGAAACAGGCAAATCTTGGGAAGGGATTAAGAGACTTCCGTTGTTGTCGTCCTGCCGCCCACCATGAATGAAAGACTATGGGCGATAAAGTCTCGCAAATCTTTTCGGTGTACGATCGCATCGAGCATTCCATGCTCCAGTAAGAATTCACTGCGCTGAAATCCTTCAGGAAGCTTTTGACGGATGGTTTGCTCAATAACACGCGGCCCTGCAAAACCGATGAGCGCTTTTGGCTCAGCAATGTTGAGATCGCCCAGCATGGCGAAGCTGGCCGTGACCCCACCGGTGGTTGGGTCCGTCAGCAGAGAGATGTAAGGGATCTTCTTTTCGTCCAATTTTGCCAGGGCGGCGCTGATCTTCGCCATTTGCATCAATGAGAGCACGCCTTCCATCATCCGCGCTCCGCCGCTGGCTGAGACGATGATCAGGGAGCGTCGCGTATCGATGGAGCGTTCAATAGCCCGCGTGATCTTTTCGCCCACTACTGAGCCCATGCTGCCCCCGATGAAGTTGTATTCCATCGAGGCGCAGACCACAGGAAAGCCCTGGATGGAACCCAGGGCATTGATCACGGCTTCCGTCTCGCCGGTTGTTTCAATGGTTTCCCGGAGTCTCTCGCGGTAAGTCTTACGATCGACAAAATGCAGTGGGTCGGAGGAACGAAGGTTGCTATCGACTTCTTCGTATTCTCCCTGGTCCAGAAGCAACTCCAGCCGGCGGCGCGCTCCTATCTTGAAATGGTAGCTGCATTTAGGACACACGTATGCATTAGCCCCCAGCTCTTTTTTCCAAATGATGCTCTTACAGTCATCGCACTTCGTGAAAAGCCCTTCGGTACGCACATTCCGTTCTTCTTCGCTGGTGGACTGAAGTGGAGGCTTTTCCTTCTTGAACCAGGTCATTTTGGAAAATCATAGAGCAAAAGGCTCCCGGATCAAAGCAGGCCCGACTCTGAACCAGCTGTGGCAAGATAAACCAACTTGCAATGGAGTGGGGGGCGGCCCTTTGTTCAGGAGCGCATTCAAACCGTTCTTCGGAATACAGCGGGTGCCCGAACTCGCGGAGGCAGTAATTTTAGTTGGAAACCGCTAGCAACTGCGTCGTCTGGTTCAATCTCTTATAATGGCGCCGAAATGAAACGGCGCGCTTGCTGGATTCTGGCGCTGCTCCTGGGAGTGCAGCTGCCCTTTTTGTACTCCGTTCTCCAGAGCTACCGCGCCAGAAATTATCTGGATCGCCTGGCCGGCGAGCGCCGTGCCGCAGAGCCGCCTTTTCAGGACCTTCGCGGCGGGATCCACGTGCACAGCGCCGCCGGGGGGCACAGCCTGGGTACTTATCCTGAAATATTCAAAGCGGCACAGCAGGCGGGTTATCGGTATCTCTTTATCACCGAGCACCCTCGCCAGCCTCAGATTTACCAGCAACTCTCTTCTGCAGACCTGGTGGTCGTTTACGGGGAGGAGCGTGACTACGACACCACAGCGCGCGGCTTGTTTTCACCCCGAGGTGAGGTTTCTTTTCTTAGCCATTACAAGCCCGGCCCTGTGCCTGAAAGTTTTACTGGAATTGAGCTCTTCAACATCCACCAGAATTTCCAACGTCTTGACGGGTGGTTCAATCGATTCAATTACGTGTATCACCAGCTGATCTTGCCCGGATCGTTTTTTGTTACCCGCTGGGAGATCGATTCTGCCCGCCTCTTGCTTTGGGATCGCGAACTACTTAGAAGACCCCTGACGGGAATAGCGGGAAATGATGCACACCAGAACGTGGGCCTCATCCTGCAAACCACCTCCGGGGGGAAAATATTCTCGGTGATGGTGGATCCCTACGTGGAAAGCTTTGGCTTTGTTTCAACTCACGTGGTTCTTGCGCGTGAAGAAGTCTTTAATCAGGATTCCCTCCTGGCGGCGCTAAAGAGCGGCGCCGCCTATATTGCTTTTGAATGCCTTGGAGATGCCACCGGATTTTCCTTTCATGGCTTAGCGTCCGATGGGGCTTTTCCGTTAGGCTCCAGGGTCAGCGTGGGGACTCCTTTGGTAGTCCAATCACCGCTTCCCGTTAGAATGGTGGTCCATCGCAACGGCAAAGTGTTCCAGGAGCTTGAGGGGAGAAGGATGGAGTGGCGCGCGACGGAACGCGGAGCCTACCGAGTGGAGCTTTATTTTATCGATCCGCCGGGTCCGCTCAAGGAAAAACCATGGATCCTCACCAATCCGATTTTCGTCAACTGATTCGCGTCCAAGGCGACCCTCATGGAAGGCGCGCACGGCGCGAAGCGAAGAGGCTGTCTCAAAACTCGCGGCTTTCGTAATTTTTCCGGTGTGCCAACAATCGTTCGTCCCAGGCCGAGTTTCGGGACAGCCTTCGGAGTAAGCGCTTATCGCATCAGACGCGCCTCCGATCAATCGTGCCTGGGATCACCATGTCTTCGATGGTCAGACGTTGTACAGTTGTCCGAAGGGCGCAGGCGGGGCGCCAGTGGTGCGGGCGCTCGGGGCGTATTGCTTCCAGAGCGCTTCTTTTGACACCTCTGCCAAGGGAACTATATAATTTTTATTCTCACGAAAGGACCGCAATAAAGGGCGGGGATTTGGAACCGATCATAAGCGCGGGAAGCGGCACCGTCAGACGAACTGGAGCACGGAGCCGGCACACCCACTCTAGACCTCAGCAATCGAATCGTCTTCCAGTGGAAAGCGGAAAATGCAGCAGGAATTAAGACCTTTATGGGAACGGCAGATTTTTTCAGTTTCCCAGATCATCAACGACGTTCGCTTCCAACTGGAGACACGCTTTAACAATGTGTGGGTACGCGGGGAGATTTCCAACTTCCGCGTTCCTCCTTCCGGCCACTTTTATTTCACGTTAAGAGACAGCGACGCCCAGCTCAAAGCGGTTTGTTTCAAGCTTCAGAATTGCTATTTGAAGTTCCGGCCCGAAGACGGTCTGGACGTGATCGCACGCGGCTCTCTGTCGGTCTACCCGCCTCGAGGCGAGTTCCAACTGGTCGTCGAATTCATGGAGCCGGTCGGCCGCGGAGCGTTGCAGATTGCTTTTGAGCAGCTCAAGGCTCGTCTGGAAAATGAAAACTTATTTGATCCCGCCCGCAAGCGCAGCCTGCCTCTGCTGCCGGCGCGCATCGGCGTGGTCACCTCTCCCACCGGCGCGGCCATTCAGGACATCCTGCGGGTACTGGAGCGCCGAAATGATCGCGTCGATATCCTGATCTTTCCGGTCAAGGTCCAGGGTCCGGGTGCCGCACAGGAGATCGCGCGCGCTGTCGAGTATTTAAACAGCCACAAAGATATCGACGTTCTCATTGTGGCCCGCGGCGGCGGGACACTGGAAGACTTGTGGGCCTTTAACGAGGAGGTGGTGGCTCGAGCCATTTACAATTCAGCCATCCCGGTGATTTCAGCCGTCGGCCACCAGACTGATTTCACGATCGCGGATTTTGTAGCGGACCTGCGGGCTCCCACGCCTTCAGCGGCGGCTGAGATTGTCTCCGCGGCTCGCAGCGACCTCGTCAGCCGGATTGAACATCTCACCCGCCGTTCCACTCACGGCATCAAGCTTGTCATTCAGCAAATGAGAAGAAGCTTGCACCAGGCGGCCTCCAGCCGCGGCTTTGTACACGCGGAAAGCAGGCTGCGTCATATGCTTCAGCGGCTCGACGAACTGCAAGCTCGCCTTTCCAAGACGGTACCCGTCTGGATTGAACCGTTGCGAAAAAGTATCGCTCGCCTGGAACGTAGTGCCAATCAATGCGTGCGCTACATCCTCCAGCACCGGCGCCAGCTCATGAACAACCAATCGGAAAAGCTGGACGCGTTTTCTCCTTTGGCCGTTTTGCAAAGGGGATATGCTATTGTGACCAATGAGGCGCGGCAGGTGGTGCGGGATCCATCGCAAGTACCGCCCGGTTCAAGGATGACGGTCCAGGTCGCCACTGGTGTGTTTACGGCAAAGAGAGAAACTAATGGAAATTAAAGATTTTGAGAAGGCATTGGCCCGGCTGGAAATGATCGTTGCCGAACTGGAAAAAGGCGAGCTGGCGCTGGAGCAAGCATTGCAACTTTACGAGGAGGGGATTAAAATTTCGCGTTTTTGCAGCTCCAAGCTGGATGAGGCGGAACGTAGGGTGCAAATTCTCCAGAAAAACGAACAGGGCGGCTTGACAGAACAACCATTTCAGCTCTCCCCCGAGGAGGCCAAAGAGTGAAGAGCGTCACCCACCCCCAGTTTCAGCTGCGGGAGTACCTTCTACAGCAAAAAAACCTGATCGATCGCTACCTGGATCGTTTCCTTCCTGCTGCCGATCAGCATCCGAAAATCATTCACGAGGCAATGCGCTACGGAGTGCTTAGCGAAGGAAAGCGAATCCGGCCTATCCTGGCTCTCGCGACCGGCGATGCGCTTGACGGCAATTTTGAACAGCTCATCCGATTGGCCTGCGCGCTGGAAACCATTCATGCTTATTCGCTGATCCACGATGATCTTCCCTGTATGGACGACGACGATTTCCGCCGGGGAATCGCTACGGTCCACAAACGCTTCGGCGAGGGCATCGCCGTTCTTGCCGGTGACGCCCTGCTGACACTGGCTTTTCAACTGTTGAGCGAAGTTCCCGGAGCCGGCGCGGAGCGAAAATGCCACGTGATACAGACCATTACACGCTCCATCGGGACTGTCGACGGGATGATTGGCGGCCAGGTCCTTGATTTGATGACCCAAGGGAAACCCTTCTCGACGGACGAGCTGCGCTATATCCACCTGTCCAAGACAGGAGCTTTGATCCGGGCCTCGGTATACTGTGCCGGAATTCTGTCGGGTGCGTCAGAGGAAACTTGTGAGCGCTTGAACGCTTTCGGATCGCACATCGGGCTCATCTTTCAAATTGTGGATGACATTTTGGACGTGGAAGGCTCGCTGGAAAAACTGGGGAAATCCTCCGGAAAAGACCAGGTCCGAAATAAAGCCACCTATCCGGCCTTGTATGGAATTCCGGAAAGCCGGCGGATTGTGGCCGATCTTGAAAAAGCCGCCTATCACGAGCTGGAAGTACTGGGAAGCCATGGAGAGATTCTTTGCGAGCTGACGGGTTTTATTGCATCTCGCACTTCGTAAGGCATTTAATATTCATATGCAATACAAGCATCTCCACTCAATTGAAAGTCCGGATGACTTGAAAAAAATCCCCCTCGATGAGCTGCCACAAGTTGCCGCAGAGGTTCGTGACTTTATGGTGCAGTGCGTCAGCAAAACCGGGGGCCACCTGGGGGCCAGTCTGGGAACGGTTGAGCTTTGCGTGGCACTCCATTACGCCTTCAATACCCCCGGGGACCGGATCGTGTTCGACGTCGGCCATCAGGCCTATGCTCATAAGATTCTCACGGGACGCCGCGATCGTTTTCATATGCTTCGCCAGTACGAGGGACTGGCGCCTTTTCTCTCTCCTGAGGAAAGCCCTTATGACCAGTTTGGCGCAGGTCACGCCTGCACCTCGATTTCAGCAGCCCTGGGAATGGCTGTAGCTCGAGATTTCAAGAAAGAGGATTACAAGGTGGTTGCCGTTATCGGAGACGCGGGGTTGACCGGCGGACTGGCATTAGAAGGCATCAACCAGGCCGGCTATCTCAGAAAGAACCTCATTGTCGTGCTCAACGATAACGAGATGTCGATCTCCCCCAACGTCGGAGCCCTGGCAGGCTATCTCAAACGCATTGTTGCAGGGCAGGCCTACCTGAAGCTGAAGCAGGAATTTGAGCAATTTTTGCATCACATTCCTGCCGTCGGGGACCGGGTATTCCGAACCACCAAGCAGATTGTGGATGCCGTCAGGACCTATGCCATTCCAGGATTACTGATTGAAGAGCTCGGTTTTACCTATCACGGGCCCATCAACGGTCACGATCTCACCGCCCTGGTCGGACAGCTGCGCGAAATAAAGGATCGAGAGGGCCCGCAGCTTCTTCACATCATCACCACCAAGGGCAAAGGTTATCCTGCCGCGGAAAAGGACCAGGTGAAATGGCACGGGCCTTCTGCCTTCGATGTAAAGACCGCCACCTTTCTTTCGGCTTCTTCCAAGGTACCCAGTTACACCTCGGTTTTTGCTCGAACCCTGATCCGACTGGCAGCCAGGGACGAAAAAATCATCGCGATTACTGCAGCCATGCCGGGAGGGACCGGCCTTGACAAATTTGCCGAAGTTTATCCCACCCGCTTCTTTGATGTCGGCATTGCTGAACAGCATGCCGTCACCTTTGCGGCCGGTTTGGCCCGCGAAGGTTTTAAGCCCGTGTGTGCTATTTACTCGACGTTCCTGCAGCGCGCCTATGACCAGATCATTCATGACACCTGTGCCATGGACTTGCCGACCACTTTTTGCCTGGATCGCGCCGGGCTGGTAGGGGAAGACGGCCCCACACATCATGGACTTTTCGATTACGCTTACCTGCGCTGCCTGCCCAACACCTGCGTGATGGCTCCCAAAGATGAAAACGAGTTGCAACACATGATCCACACCGCGATTGAGCATCCTCACCCCGCTGCCGTGCGCTATCCGCGTGGCTCGGCATTGGGGGTGGTCATGGACGAGGAAATCAAGCTTCTGCCCATCGGCAAAGGAGAAGTGGTGCGTGACGGCCGGGACATCTGCATCCTGGCTATTGGAAGCATGGTTTACCCGTCGTTGCATGCCGCGGACCAGCTTGCAAAAGATGGCGTCGACAGCCACGTGATCAACGCCCGGTTTTTGAAGCCGCTTGATGAGGAACTCTTGTGCGCTGCAGCGCGGAGGTTCGAATTGCTAGTATTTGTGGAGGAGGCGACCCAGGTGGGAGGTTTTGCCAGTGCCTGTTGGGAAGTTTTGGAAAAACACCGTATTTACGGAAACCAATTCTTGCGAATCGGCATCCCTGACAAGTTCATCACGCACGGATCGCATTCCCTGCTCCTGGCGAAATATGGCCTGGACGCCGACGGCATCTACAATAGAATTTCCGAATTCCTCAGGGAGATCTCATGGAGAAAACAAGACTCGACGATCTCCTCATCCAAAGGGGAATTGCTGCAGATCGTAAGAAAGCAGCCGCAATCATTTTAAGTGGGAACGTGCTGGTCGATGAGCAGCGCGTTGACAAACCCGGCTCAAAAGTTCCCTCCTCCTGTCAGATCCGCGTCAAACACACCGGTTCACGCTATGTGTCGCGCGGCGGTTTCAAGCTCGAGGCCGCGCTGCAGGCACTGAGCATTATCGTTGCAGGGAAAACCTGCGTCGACCTGGGCTCGTCAACCGGCGGTTTTACAGATTGTCTGTTGCAGCACGGAGCCCGACGGGTTTACGCCCTTGACGTGGGCCAAGGCCAACTCGACTGGCGCCTGCGCCAGGATCCTCGCGTGGTGGCGCATGAAGGCATCAATGTGCGCTTTCTGGAGCGCTCTCTCATTGCCGGACCTGTCGACCTGATCACGATTGATCTTGCATTTATCTCGCTGAAACTGGTGCTCCCCAGGCTCGCGGCATTTCCCGAAGCACAGGTTCTGGCATTGGTAAAACCTCAGTTCGAAGCCGAACGCGACGAAGTGGAACACGGAGGAGTGATTCGAGACGCGGGGCTCCAGTTGAAAGTTTTGAGACGTGTCAAGGAATTCGCCCTCGGGCAGAGCTTTCAACTTCTGGGCGAGACCCCATCCGTTTTGCTCGGCAAGGAAGGCAACCAGGAGTATTTTGTACTGATGAAGTATACTTCTCAGCAAAGCTAGGGAGACCGTCCTTGAGCCCGCTACGTTATAACGCCTATGGTCCATGGCTGAAGCAAGCCTTTGGAAACAGGGTCTCCAAAGTTTCCGTAGACGGTGGCTTCACGTGTCCGAACCGTGACGGCACCGTGGCAACAGGAGGCTGTACCTACTGCAATAACGACAGCTTTCGACCTGCCGGTGTGAATCCCAGGTATCCTGTTGAGGAGCAGGTGCAGCGCGGTATCTCTTATTTGAGCCGCCGCTTCAATGCACAAAAATTCCTCATCTATTGGCAAAACTACACCAACACCTACGCCCCGGCGGAACGGCTGCGGTCCCTGTACGTCCGTTCCTTGGCTGCCGATGCCCGTATTGTGGGCATGACGATTGGAACACGACCGGACTGCGTTGAAGAAGAAAAACTTTCCATGATTGAAGAGGTATGCGCCGGGCGTTACGTTTGTATCGAATATGGCTTGGAGTCGATTCATGATTCCACGCTGCGGCGCGTCAATCGCGGTCATGACTTTGCCTGCTACGTGGATGCCGTCGCCCGCACCCAGCGTCGCCGCATTGCGGTCTGCGCTCATATAATTCTAGGTTTCCCTTATGAAAGCCTCGCGCAGATGAAGCAATACGCCGCCGTTCTGAATTGGCTCGGCGTTGACTTTGTCAAGATCCACCATTTGCACGTAGTCCGGCATACGGCTCTGGCACGGGAGTACGAAGTGAAGCCGTTTCATACCTTCTCCTGCGAGGAATGGGTTGATTTTGTGTGCGACTTTCTGGAGTTGCTGGAGCCGGGGGTCGTGGTGCAACGGCTGTTCGGGTGGGCTCCCGACAAAGACCTTATTGCTCCACGCTGGAAGCAAAGCAGGGCGGAGATTCTGCTGTCGATACACCGAGAACTAGAACGGCGTGATTCCTGGCAGGGCAAGAAGCTCGGCAAACCGTGGTCGCCGGCCGCACATGTACCGGATTCTGTTACAGGATGAAGGGGGAGCCCGTTTTACTCGACCAAGTCAGGAAGCAGTCGATTGAGATATTCTGAGAGCCGGGCCATGTTGGCTTCAAAGTGGGTCCAATAAGCAACCAGTGCCGCCTGTTGAGTGTCCGAGATGACTTTCAGAGCCAGGCAGGGGATCCCTTCTTCAGCCGCCATTCTCAAAGCGAAAGCGGCTTCCATATCGCAGACCAGAGCCGAATAGCGCTGATGCAGGTCCATGCGGGCCTGCCGTCGCACCACCGGGCTATTCACGGTAAGTCCGAGTCCGGAGATTTTCCAACCGCGCTGCTTGAGCCGGTCCACAAGCTGAAGGTCACACGACACATGGCTTCCGTCCTGAAGACACCACGCTTCTGGAAAAATAACGCTGCCCATCTGTAAAGCTGGATCCAACTGTCCCGCCGTTCCCGTGAATACCAACAGGGCGGGGCGGGCAAGCCGGAAATACTCGAATAGCCTTTTCTGCGTCCGCGTCGCGCCCATTCCGGTGACGAGGAATTTGCAGTCGACTCGAAGATGCTTTCTCAAAATGCTGATTTCGCGATCCAGAGCGCAACCAATCACGACCTCATCACAATTCATAAAGGTGTCCATTTTAGCGCACCGCCGCCCGGCTAAATCCACTGGACCTTGATCCCGCCGATTCCTGATTTGATTTGCAAACGCACCTTTTTGGCGCTCCGTTCGAAGTTATCACTCACGTACCTGCCCTCGCGTTTTTGAAAACCCTCCATGTCAATTCCTGAGAGAAGGCTTTTTGCGACCTGCATTTCCACACCCAGGTCACGGGGAAGCCGTATGCTAGTGCCGCCGACCCCCACCTCAATCTCGACCTCGCCCACGCGTGCCCATTGGCCGGAAAAATCCAGAACGCTTCCGCCTACACCCCCCTTGAAGTGAAAACGATTGAAAGAAAAGTTCCCCAGTCCGGTTATCTCAAGCGCTCCCACGCCGCTTTCAATATCCAGACGATCGCAGACGGTGCGGTTGGGGGTCAACATGGTGAGATCGTTTTCGCCGACCCCGCTTTGCAGATTGACAGACTCCACGGACATGCCACTCAAATCTATGTGACTTCCTCCAACCCCTGTGCGTGCTTCCAGCCTCAAAGGGATCTCCGGGTTCAGTCGAAGGTTCAGACGGGTGCGGGAAATGCGCCGCACGGAACGCCCCACTCCGGCAAGGCTGAGATCCAGCCTGCCCTGACGGTTTTCGCTGCGCCATTCTAAACGCGGATTGAAAGCCTCGCGGTTATATTCAAGATTGAGCTCGTAGGCCTGTGTTGGATCTCCCGGTTCGATCTGAAGAACGCCCACTCCGATATGCACACTGGCAGAAATCCGCTCCTCGTCGCGTCGCGGTTCATTTTTCCTAAGATCGGTTAAACCGCCTCCGTTTCGACCCAGGTCGATTACACATGAGGACCAGAACAACAACAAAATCAAAAAACATCTGGGGAACACGGCTACCCTCTCTTCTTTAAGTGAATGTCGGAGTGAAGGGTCTGCAGCCTGATTTCGGGTCCACCGGTGCCAAAGCTCTCACGAAATACCTGTCCTACGTCACGTGACCGGGTTTGGCCAAAATCTGAAATAATCCTGCCTCCGGGCGCTTCGGCGGAAAAGCGGAATGGCGAATGGGGGGGCAGGATGAGGGTAATGTTTCCATTTCGATTAGAGGCCTGGAGCTGGTTATGGAGTATCTCCCTGGAAGAGATCACAATATCGCTATATTCGTTTTGAATCCGCGTCGTGCCCCGAAAATCATCGAGCTTGACTTGTTGCAGCGAGGTCTGGATTTCCAGAGGTCCGCTCACTTCAGAAAGAGAGACTGCGGTGCCTACAGCCTGAACCTTGACGCCGCCGGAAAGCGCGCGCCCGCGGAGTCTGGAATGGGCGGCCTGCAGGGTAAGCGCGCCGGCTATTTGTTCAAGCTCGACGGTGCTGTATGAGGTACTGACGTTGAACGCGGATTGAATCTGGCTGGCCCGCAGGGATCGATGTGAATTTTCGACGGTGGAGTTACCCCGGACGCGGTCCAGCACTACCTTAGACCCCGGAGCTGCAACCGTACAGGTCCCCGAAACATCCTCCACCCGCAGTTCCCCAAAATGGTTCTTCCCTACAAAATCACCTGTGATTCTCCGGGCGGTGATGGAATCGTAGTCGGTTTGAAGGTGGACGGATCCACTGATGTCCTCAGCGAGAATACTGCCTCTGCGGTTGCGAATCTCAAGCTTACCTGATGATCCCTTTACTTCAACCGGACCATAGCGGTTATCAATATGGACACTTCCCTGCAAGGAGTCGGCGACGACCGGGCCGTAAGCGTTTTCCACGCGACACCCTTCCTGGAGGTTACGAAGCACAATCCGTCCCCTGTGAGTCGCCGCAGTCACGTACAAGCGGGCCGGAACCCTCAGATGCAGGTGGCCGCGGGCTCTTCCGGGTTTGAGACCGGGCGAGAGGGTGCTTGATATTTTCAGCACGCTTTCGCGAGGCTCCACTTTCAATACTATTGCCTTTGCAATGCTGCGCGCGGCATCTTCCGAGCCCTCGAAAATCTGCCGCACCAATTCGATGGTAATTTCTTCCTGGCCGGCTGCTTCTACCGTGATGTCGCCCCAGTCATTAGTAATTTCAAGGCTCTCCGTCCGCTGGACCGGATAGCTCCGCTTTTCAGTCCAGCGAAAACTTTTCTGTGGGAGGGAGATGTGGTCGCCGATCTCAACAGGGAAATGGAAATCAAGAAAGTGGACCGGAGAACGGGCCAGGCTGGCCGCAGCCAGCCCTGCGAAGATCACCAGCAAGAGCTGCAACAATTCCACAAAGCGGAACTGCAATTGCCCTTTTATCCGGTAAAAATCAATGATTTTCCCCATTCCAAAGAGCACCAGAATCAGGGGCCAATAGCGTCCAAAAAATGTCAGGCCGTCCAGTATCTCGAAAGCATCGAGCAAAATGGTGATTCCTGCCAGACCCCAGAAAATACCTCCCAGCAATCCGGCTTTCCTCGTTTCCCTGGATAGTCGTTCCTCTTGCCAGGCAAAGTGCCGGTATAGACGCACTGTTGCCATCCCTATTATCAACAACCCCAAAGCGGCTTGCAGGAGCAGAGAGTTAGGCAGATCCCACCACCGAGGCCATCTGAGCAGGTCAAGAGTGATCCCAAGAGAAAAAAGGCCCAAGAGAATCAGCAAGACTGCAAAGAAAAGGACGGCGCGATCTTTCCCGTCATTCATTGCTGGATTCCTCCAGCCCTTCTGCTGCCTTCGGACTTTCCTCTTGTCCGGCTGAAGGGGCGGCTTCCCATCCCTTTCCGACGGCGGAGCTGTGCGGTCGCAGGTAAAAATCAAGCAAGAGGTAGATCCCAAAAAAAATGAACACCAGCGGCCAATATTTTTCGAGGAATCGAAAACTGTCGAAACCGAGATTCTGCAGAAAGAAAAGAACTCCCATCAGGACCAGCACTCCTCCCCAGATGGGAAGTTGCGGGGTTTCCTGCATCGTCGCACGTTCCTGCAACCGCAGGCGAGACATCGATATTTCCTGGGCCGACCGGTAAGCGTCGATAACGGTGAAAACGTAAAAAGAAAAGGCTGCCAGATTGAAAATACGCGGACCATAATCAGCGGCCGTCAGCAACCCGGCGAACATGAGAAAGTGCAAGACCGCTTTGGAATACTGCTGGTTGTAGACGGCGCCAATACCGGGGACCAGCGCAAACAAAGCAGCCCGAGCTGGAGAATGCACCTCCGCCTTTGAGCTCGCGGCTACTCCCGCCAGTTCGGCTCCTGTGACCAGGCAATCCTGGCAGAATATTTTCCCTTTAATGCTGTGTGCGCACGATGCACACAAGTATTTCCTGCACACGGAGCAGCCTGATATAGATTCAACTTCGGGATGGTAGTAGCATTTCATGGCAGTTTCCAAAACATTCCTTTCTTGCTGAACAGTAGCTCGTCCCTGCCGCCCTTGACCTCGCCTCGCAAGTCCTACTCGTAAACGTCACAGTATTCAGTAGAGTCGAGATGTGGCGCGGTAGTTTAGGATGGAGCCTATCTGTTTCCGCCCTTTTCAGTTGCCGGTGCCTCACTAGCTCCTCCCTGCTCCGTTTCCACATCCCGCTCGTCGAACCGGACAGGCGGATTTCC
>JACQSY010000114.1 GCA_016211085.1 Acidobacteriota bacterium
CGCGCCCAGGCATCCAGAGTGGATCGCTCTTCGGGTGTCAACACAATCGGACTGGCATGTCTGCTCATGGCAACCACTATAGGATGCCACAAGCTATAAGTAAATATATTAATGACGCACTACACTAGGAGGCGATGGACGGGCTTAGGGGTGGAGACGCCTTACATTTTGTATTTCCCGAGGTCCTCGGGGTTGAGGCTCTCCAGCCACTTCTTGACGTCCTCCGGATCGAGATTCTCCTTGTCCAGAGTCAGATTGCGGCTGTTGGTGATGACCTCTTCGGTTACATAGATGGGAGAGTCCGTGCGTAAGGCGAGAGCGATGGCATCGCTGGGGCGGCTGTCGATGGCCATAGCCTCGCCGTTCAGGCGCAAGTAGATGAGCGCGTAGAAGGTGTTTTCTCGTAATTCCGTAACCACTATCTTTTCAACCTGGGCATTCAAGTGGAGGAGGATGTTTTTGATCAGGTCGTGAGTCATGGGCCGGGGGGTATCGATGCGTTCGATTTGCAAGGCAATAGCGTTGGCCTCGAAAATTCCCACCCAGATGGGAAGCAAGGTATTTTTTTGTACGTCCTGAAGAATGACGATGGGCGAGTTGGTGATAGGATCCATCATCAGTCCTTTAATCTTGAATTCCCTTTCCATTACTGCTCCTCAAAAGGTCAGTTGCAAACACTGGACCTTGCTTCCTGACAAACTGTTGGGACCGGCATGGGTAATCATGACTTCAGCAAACATGCCTGGAGGATCGTTCGACAGGAAGTTAACGACTTTGTTGCTGCCGGTGCGTCCGCAGCGCTGGCGACCATCGCGCGCCAAGCCCTCTACGAGAACCTCGAAGCACCGGCCCAGGTAGCGTTCCTGGTGCAATCGCGTTTGAATATTCCTTTGCAGGCGTTGAAGCGTCTGCAGGCGGCGCGCCTTTTCCTCCTCCGGAACGTCATCGGTCCATTCAAAGGCCGCGGTGTGCGGGCGAGGCGAATACTTGAATGAGAAGACGGATTCAAATTCGACTTTTTCGAGGAGGCTGAGCGTCTGCTCGAAATCTTCTTCGGTCTCGCCAGGAAAACCCACGATGATGTCGGTTGAAAATCGTATAGGTCTTGGGCAGGCGTTGAATTTTTCAATCAACTCGAGGTACCAATCACGAGAGTATTGGCGGCGCATGCGTGTGAGCACTGAACTCGAGCCGGACTGGACGGGCAGGTGCACCTGGTTACAGATATTTTCACAGCTTCCGATCACCCGGATGGTGTCATCGTTAAAATCACGAGGGTGGGGCGAGGTAAAGCGGACGCGCCGAATTCCGGGGATAGAGGCTACGCGGCCCAGTAGATCCGCAAAGCAAAGGCGGGGCTCTCGAAGATCGCGATAGCTGTTGACGGTCTGACCTAGCAAGACAATTTCAACGTAACCTTCATCAGCCAGCCTTCGGCATTCTTCCAGGATTAGATCGGAAGGCCGGTTGCGCTCGCGGCCGCGCGTGTACGGGACAATGCAAAAGCTGCAGCGTTTATTGCAGCCTTCCATGATGGTGACGCTGGCGCGGAATGCAGTTTGGCGCAGGGCCCGGGGGATCTCGACGGGTGCAGCTTCTTTCAGAAACTGTGTCTCGCAGCGTGTGGATGGAGCTTTGTAGCGGCGAACGTCTTCGACCAGATCCGGCAGCGCGTGGTACATATGGGTACCGACGACCAGATCCACGAAGGGCGCGCTCGCAGCCAGGCTCTTCCCTTCCTGCTGGGCAACGCAGCCCACAACGCCGATGATGAAATCGCTCTGTCGTCGCTTGCGTGCCTTGATTTCTCCCAGCCGGGCGTAGACTTTTTGAGCGGCTTTCTCACGAACGCTGCAGGTGTTCAACAAAAAAACATCCGCTTCATCAACGTTCTGTGCGGGAGTCATGCCGCGATGTGCCAGGAGCCCGGCAATCTTTTCTGAGTCGTGCTCATTCATCTGGCAGCCGAAGGTCTCGATGAAGAAACGTTGGGTCATCGCTTGTTTTCATTTTATCTGAATTCAAAGGGTGAAACAAACAGGGCGGCGGCGAGTTTGCAGAGTTTTGCGTGGGTGATTCTCCGCCGGTTTAATGCCTTCGACGCGATGTCACGTGCGGAGCGGATGCCGGGCGGGTCATTTTCAGAAGTTCACGCGCTTGACGGCGCGTGGTTTCCGTGACGGCACCCCCCGCCATCATGTGGGCCAATTCCTCGACCCGTTGATTTTCGTCAAGGGCGCGGATCTGCACCACGGTACGCTCTCCCAGCGGGCTCTTGGTGACTTGAAAGTGTTGACGAGCCCAGGAAGCAATCTGCGGCAGATGGGTAACGCAGAAGACCTGATGGCGTTCTGCAAGCCGGGCCAGTTTTTCGCCCAGCGTGGTGGCCACGCGTCCTCCAATTCCAGAATCGATTTCATCGAAGACCAGTGTCTTGGGATAGTTCTCGAGCGTGGCAATGGATTTCAACGCCAGCACAATTCGCGAAAGCTCGCCGCCTGAGGCAATTCTTGCCAGGGGCTTCGGAGGCTCTCCTGGATTGGGGCTGATTAAAAACTCGGTGCAGTCAATTCCCTTCTCCGTAAAAACTTCATCCGACTGAGTGAGGTGGGCCTGAAATAACGTATTTTCCATCGCCAACTCGGCCAGCTCCCGTTCCATCTCTTTCTCCAGACGCCGGGCGGCCTGACGGCGCTTTTGAGAAACCGCCTGTGCTTTTCTTAAGAATTGAGCATGCAGTTCCGAGGTCTTGCGCATCAATTCGTCACCGAACTGATCCGCGCCCGCCAGTGCCTCCAGTTCCTGCTTTATCCTTGCCCAATAGGCCAGGAGCTCATCGGTTGAATTGGCGTATTTTTTCTGGACGCGTTGGATTTCCTGGAGCCGTTCCTCCACCATCTCCAGTCGCCCCGGGTCTCCATCGATTTGATTCAAGTAGTCGCGCAATTCATAAGCTGCCTCTTCCAACGTGAACTGGATTTCGCGCAGACGTTCGGACAAAGACTGCAAGTGCGAATCAAGAGCGGCAGCCGTCTCTACTGCTTTGTGAACTCGATCGAGTCGCGCCAGCAAGGATGGTTCGCTTTCATAAAGCAAATCAAACGCTCCCAAGCAAGCCTGGCGCCGGCGCTCGGCGGTTAGAAGCAGCGTCTTCTCCTGTGTCAACTCCAGGTCTTCACCGGGCTGCAATGCGAGTTGTTGGATCTCCTCGATTTGGAACCGGAGATGGTCGGTTCTTTGAAGGCGTTCCTGTTCGCCACGCCGGAGCTGTTCGAGTTGAGCACGGGTGTCCGTTAGCTCGGAAAACAAGGCGCGCAACTCTGCAAGATCTTTTTCATCGCTTCCATAACGATCAATGAAATCGAGGTGAGTGCTGGGATCCAAAAGCACTTGCTGATCATGCTGGCCATGGATGTCGGCAAGCAGGGTTCCCAGTTGTGTCAGGAAAGCAAGCGTGGTCAGGATTCCATTGAGAAAAATCCTGTTGCCGCCTTCACGAACAATCTCGCGTCGCACGATCAAGTTATCGCCTTCGAGTGGAATGGATGCTTTCTTAAGAAAGGCTCGAGCCGGATGAGAAGCGTGCAGCTGAAAAATTCCCTCAACTCGGGCCCGTTCGCAGCCGCTGCGGACCATCTCCTGGGAGGCGCGTTCGCCCACCAGCAAGGCCACCGCATCGATTAGAATGGACTTACCTGAACCGGTTTCACCGGTGATGAGATTAAGCCCCTGTTCAAAATCCACTTCCAGGTGATTGATCAAGGCGAAATTTTCAATGGAGAGAAATTTCAGCATCAACAGATTTTGTACCGGGAGGGATGACAAGGAATCAAAGAGCGCCTTCCGGATGTAGTATATGACGTCCCTCTTGTCTACAATAAAACGCAGCACTTAAGAAAAGTGGAGTCTGATTTTGGAACTTTATGAACCGGTACTGCTGCAGGGAGGCTTCGACACGCTCTGGTCGTTGGTGGCTCAGAGTGGCCTGGTTGCCCAGGTTGTTCTGCTGATTCTCCTTTTTTTTTCACTTCTTTCGTGGGCCATCATTTTCAAGAAGGTCCGTTCCTTTCGTGAGGTGGATCGCCAGTCGGCTCTTTTCTACGAACGCTTTCGGACAACCTCCAGCCTCTCCGACATTTATCGCGACTGCCAGAATTTTCCAATGTCTCCCCTGGCCGGGATATTCAAGAGCGGCTATGAGGAACTGAACCATCAAATGGAGGTCATGCAAAACGAAGCGGCATCGGAACAACGGTCACGCACCTTGCTGAAAAGCCTGAACGGACTGCAGCGGTCTTTACAAAAAGCCGCTGTAGCGGAAATGGCGACCCTGGAGCGATCGCTTAGCTGGCTGGCCACTACCGGAGCCGTAACGCCCTTCATCGGTCTTTTCGGCACAGTGGTCGGGATCATCAACGCCTTTCGAGGACTCGGAGAAGGAACAGGTACCACCATACAAGCGGTTGCACCAGGGATCAGCGAAGCCTTGGTGGCCACTGCTGCCGGGCTTTTTGCGGCGATTCCCGCTGTGATTGCCTACAATCACTTTCTGAGCCGTTTAAAGATTTTTGGTTCCGAGATGGATGATTTTTCGGCGCAATTTTTGAACTTAATTGAAAGAAATTTCACCTAAATGGCTTTGGCGACCCCGACAGGGCAAACACGATCTTCGCTTTCAGAAATCAATGTGACGCCGCTGGTAGACGTTGTGCTGGTGTTGCTGATCATCTTCATGGTGACTGCTCCTATTCTGCAGACTGGGATTGAGGTCAATCTTCCCACGACACGCGCCGTGCGCCCCACGGATCCAGAACAAAGGGCCGTCATCACGATTAGCCGCGACGAGGTGTTGTATTACCGCTCACAGCCTGTCAACTTCAATGAACTGCCGGTCCTGCTTAAGCAGGATGTCGGCGATCGCCTGGAGCCTATTTTTCTCCAGGCGGATGAGGACGTACGGTGGAAGACCATCGTGGCTGTAGTCGACCAAATCCGTCTCTCGGGTTTTGAAACAATCAACCTGGTCACCAAGCCGTATCGTTTGGAAAAGCGATGAGTCGGATACTGCTTTCGCATATTCAGGAGCGAAGCTTGCGCCGTGCATGGTTCTGCTCTGTTTTGGCGCACGCCCTGCTCTTGGCGTTCTTTGCCCTCGCCGGGCGATTGTATTCAAGGCAGGAAGTGGTGTTGTTAAGCAGTGGGGCCGGTGGCGGACGCGGGGGCGACTTTGTGAGGGTAGGCTTAAGCCCTGACTCGGGAGGAGGGGCCGGAATGTACAAACCTGCTCTCACGTCTCGCCCTGAAGCTCCCCCACCTTTGCCAGAGAAGGCATCGACACCCACTGCAGCCGCCCTTGAGGAGAAGAATGTTTTTCTGGAAAAGAGTCCTCAGAAGAAACAGCGGGTTGAGAAGCCATCCCCGGGAGGGTTGATCCGTTCTCGTGACGAACCCAAGCGCCCCCGCGAAGCCTCAGATACGCGTGTTCCTGGGAAGGCAACTCCTGGGGCGGGAGGCTTGCCCGGTGTTTCGGGCACAGGCGGTGGATTTGGCGGGGGCCAGGGAGTGGCTATTGGGCCAGGGACTGGTGAAGGTTTGATGGAATCCTGGTACGCCCGTCAGGTGGAGCAACGTATTGGCGCCAACTGGCTCAAGACTTCTCTAGGGGTTCTGGATCGACCGGTGCAAACGGTGGTCAGCTTTGAAATCGAGCCGGACGGATCGCTGGTAAACATTCGAGTGCAGGAAGAAAGCGGCCTTCGCAGCGTGGATCTGGCCGCGGAGCGCGCCGTGCGCGCCAGCAACCCCCTGCCGCCGCTTCCGCGCCAGTTTCGCAACCGTCGCGTGCGTTTCCTAGCTTACTTTCAATATCCCATACCTTGAGTGGGACGAAAGCGATGAAGGCAATGACGAGAATGTTCATTCTTTCCTTAACCCTGGCGATCGCTTCCCTGGCAGGCCTCCGAGGACTGAGCCAGCAACCGGATGTCATCATTCGTCCTCGCATTGAGCAGGAGACACGGCTGGCGGTCGCCGATTTTGTGGCACGCGCCACGGCGAATGATGCCACCGAGACGGCATTGAAGGTGTTTAACGAGGTGCTTTGGAATGACCTTAAGTTTTGTGCCTTTTTCAACCTGCTCTCCAAAAATTTCTATCCCCTGAAGACACTCCGATCTCCGCAGGATGTGGATTTTGAGAACTGGCGTTCTTCACAACTGGATGCGGATTTTCTCATTTTTGGAAATCTTCAGGCCGACGCTGCCGCGGTGGTGGTGGAAGCTTATCTTTACGACGTAAAGACCGGCCAGCAAGTGCTCGGCAAACGTTATCGGATTGAAGACAGTCGCCTGATGCGGCGCGTGGCACATGAGTTTTCAGATCAGGTGGTGTACCAGCTTTCTGCAGGAACCAGCAAAGGGGTTGCCCGAACCTCAATTGCCTACACCTCTGCAAGAGGAGGCAGCAAGGAGATTTTTGTAACGGACTACGATGGTTGGAATGCCCGCTCCATTACCGCCAATGGGGGTCTCAACAAGTTTCCAGACTGGGCAAGGGACAATTCGCGTTTGGCATTTGTGACCAGCTTACAGGGCTCGGGCCGTTGGGAGCTTTGGATCCAAAACCTCAAAGGGGGCAAAAATGTCGTGAAGGTGCCCAGCTCTTTTGTTTCTTCTCCCAGCTTTTCCCCTGACGGGAACAAGATAGCTTATTCGACGCGCGCTGAAAGCGCTAATGATCCCGACCTCTTCATTTCCGACCCGGATGGTGGAGATCGGCGCAACATTACGCGTCATCCTGGGATCGACACCTCGCCCTCCTGGAGCCCCACAGGTCAACAAATCGCGTTCATTTCCGACCGTTCAGGAACCCCTCAAGTGTGGGTGGTGGATGCCGACGGAAGCAACTTGCAAAGGCTGGTCAACGAAGGAGGGCACTGCGACAGCCCCAACTGGTCACGGGATGGCCGCTTTGTCGCGTATTCCTGGCAGGCGCCCACGCAATGGAAACACGACATTTATCTAGTAGATGTCTCTACCGGGAAAATTTTTCAACTCACCTCAGGAAACTCCTCTAACGAACATCCTCACTGGTCCCCGGACGGGCGCCACATTGTTTTCCAGAGCGACCGTTCCGGCAGCAAACAAATCTTCATCATGAATGCAGATGGTAATAACCTCCGCCAGGTGACCGCGCAAGGGAGTAATGAGGGTCCAGCCTGGTCTGGCTATGCCGGTGAATGACCACGAGTTAACGCCGATTACAGTGGCGGCAAGACCTGAACACAGCTATACTTGGGGCCATACTAAAATATTAACCGTTTATCTCGTGGAGGACTTCTCATGAAAAGGTCGGTTGCCCTGGCTTTCCGGTTGCTTTTGCTGATTTCTATGCTGGTGATCATCAATGGCTGTGGCAAGAAAGCCGCGCCCGTGGCGCGCACTCCCGAACCTGTTCCAGCCCGTGACGAACGACCCGCACCAGCCGCAGCCCCCACCATCCAACTGAGTGTATCTCCCACCTCAGTGGAGCGTGGACGGCAGAGTACCCTCACCTGGAGCAGCACAGGCGCCAGCTCCGTGATCATCGATGGAGGCGTGGGGAATGTGGCCGAGAGTGGTTCCATCGAGATTACTCCTCGAGAGTCGACGACCTACACAGCCATGGCCAGCGGACCAGGAGGAGAAGCGCGTGCCAGCGCGCGGGTGACCGTGTTGGAACCTCCTCCGGGTGAAGTTCGCTCAGCCGATATCGACAGCCTCGAGGAAGCCATTCGACAGGGTAAGGTCCGGCCGGTTTTTTTTGACTATGATAAATCCACCCTTACAGAATCGGCGCGCGAAATTCTGGCTGAGAATGCGCGCTGGTTCCGCCAGTTCTCCTCCGTACAGGTCATCATCGAGGGCCACTGCGACGAGCGGGGCACCGAAGAATACAATCTTGCCCTGGGGGATCGGAGGGCCGTTGCCGCTCGCGACTACCTGGTGCAACTGGGTGTGGACCCCGGCCAGCTGGGAACCGTCTCCTACGGTGAAGAGCGTCCCTTTGAAAGCGGACAAAACGAAGCGGCCTGGGCTCAAAACCGGCGGGCTCATTTTGTGGTCAGGCGCTAGTCTCGTTTTTCCAAAACACGTTGAATTTTGAGGGTGGGGCTTGCGCGCCGAAATCCAAGGTCAAGAGAAGCTTGCTGTGTGATAGGTTGCCACAGAGTTTTGCCTTGCGCTGCGGACGGTTGTGGCGAAAAGAGCCCTCTTTTTCCGTGGCTGCTCCAGGGTGATCTGTATGGGCATTGCTTTGCGAAATCAGGTCCGTCCCAGGACAACAACATTCAACCTGTTCCAGGGACAGACACCGGCGCTTGGGAAATCCAATCACCACGGCGGCTTATTTGATCACCTGTCTCCTTCCCATTACAATTTGAGGAGGAGGCAGGAAATGAAAAGGTACGCGGTGTTCTTTTCGGTTGTTCTTCTGTTTGCGTCCTCGCCTGCCTGGGCGGGCACAAAGGAAGAAATCATTCGGCTGCAAAGTGACGTTCTACAACTTCAAAATCAACTCCGGGTTCTGCAAAAGAACGTCGAGGAGAATGGTTCTGTCCTGAAGACCCTGCTGGAGCAACTCAACGATCAGGTGGCCAAGAATCAAGTGGCGCTTGAAGGTATGACGCAGGGACTGCAGGCGCAAAAGGCAGATGTAGGCCAGTCGTTGGGGGAAGTACGGCGCGATCTTCAGAATCTGAGTGTGAAGTGGGACGACACCAACAATCGTATCGCCGCCATTCACCAGAAGCTTGAAGAGAATCAAATGCGGCTAAGCTCGCTGCGGGAAGTTCCGTCGGAAAGTGAAGGGGCGGCGGTTGAGCCTGACCAGATCTATAACGCCGCCTACAACGACTACCTGATGGGCAACTATGATCTGGCCATTGCCAGCTTTCAAGATTTTCTGAGCAATTTCCGCGACAGTGAGCTTTCTGACAATGCGCTCTACTATCTGGGCGTCTCATTTCAAAACCAGGGACGTTACGAGCAGGCCATCCAGGCGTTCGACCAGGTGATTAACCTTTATCCGAAAGGCGACAAAACTCCCAACGCTCATTACAAGAAGGCTCTAACGTTGCAGCAGGTGCAAAAGAACACGGAAGCCATTGAGGCCTTCAAGAAGCTGGCGACACTTTATCCAGAATCCCAGGAAGCCGCCATGGCCCGCGCCGAGTTGGAAAAGCTGGGGGTGAGCCTGGAAGAGCCTGCACGCCGCCGACGCTAAGATAAGCTGGCGCCCCGCGCCTGCGCCCGGTGTGATGGCTCTGTGAGAATTGCTGAAGCCTTTTTTCCAAGTTCGAAGCGCCGAGCCCGCTTGAAGGACGCGGGGCATACCCTGGTTCTGGTAACCTAGCCTGAGCTGGCGGCCCGACGACGGCGGCTCAGAGACGGCTTGCATGAGGCGCCGGACCCACTCAACCTGATTTCAAAACCACGGCCTTTTTCAGGCCGCAATCTCTTCGCAACACGGCAGCTAAAAGATCCTGTCTTTAAAACGGAATATCGTCGTCGGTGATCCCCGCTTCCATGGGGCTATTTCCCTCAGCAGCGACGGCTACCGGCTCCCGCTCCCCGTTTTCAGCCCGGCTACTCAACATGCGCATGTTGGAGGCAATGATCTCGGTGGTACGCCGTTTGTTTCCATCGCGGTCATCCCATTCCCGGGTCTGAATGCGCCCCTCAATAAACACCAGTTGACCCTTGGTCAGATACTGGTTGCACGTCTCCGCCAGCTTGTTCCACGCCACAATGTTGTGCCACTCGGTGCGGCGCTGTTTTTCACCGTTTTGAACCCAGGTTTCGTCAGTCGCCAAAGAGAAATTAGCGACCGCCGCGCCTCCCGGCGTATATCTTAATTCTGGAGCCCGCCCCAGGCGTCCCACTAAAATCACCCGGTTAACCATAACAACCTCCCTTAATTGGTTTCCTACTATAACGCTGCACTCTGAAAAAACAATGAATGACGAAGAAAAATCAGGCGAGGACTCGGCTAGAAACGGAAAGTGGGAGTGCGACTCCGGGCTACGAGTGTGATCTTTTTCTGAATTTTTTCATTCCCGCGATAGAAGATGATTTCCACTTGCTCTCCGGGCCGCCTCGCTTCAAGGATGCGCGAAAGATCATTGGCGGTTTTGACAGGCATACCGGCCAATGAAACTATAACGTCCCCTCCGATAACGATGGGGAAATTTCCGAAGAAGGCTCTTCGCGTTCCTCCTCGAATGCCAGCCCGCTCGGCGCTGCTGCCGGGCTCCACCTGCCAGACAACAAAGCCCGACTCTACAGGCAGTTCAAGCGCTTCGGCAAGCTGGGGGCTGAGCGCCTGGCCACGAATCCCGAACCAGGGCCGCTGAACCTCACCATGCTCAATCAAATCCGGTACAATCCGGGACAGCGTTGCGGTTGGAACGGCAAAGCCGATTCCAATGCTGCCTCCGCTTTCCGAATAAATTGCCGTGTTGACCCCAATGACTTCACCGCGCAGGTTCAACAAGGGTCCCCCGCTGTTTCCCGGGTTGATGGCGGCATCAGTTTGAATCAACTCATCCATGATCCCGTAACGCGTCTCCAGTTCCCTCCCCACGGAAGAAATGATTCCCGAGGTGAGGGTATGCTCAAGGCCAAAGGGATTGCCAATGGCCAGCACTTTTTGTCCTACCCTGAGGCTTCTGCTGCTCCCCAGCTTCAGAGGGCGGCAGCGCGTCCGCGGGCAGTCGATCTTAAGCACCGCCAGGTCGTTCACCGGATCGGCTCCCACCACGCGGGCCTGATGCCGGGACTTGTCATGAAGGGTGACTTCCAGCCGATCTACTTTCTCGATCACGTGATAATTGGTGACAATATGGCCCTGTTCATCGATGAGAAATCCGCTGCCCGAACCTGCACGCGGCACCGGCTGCAAAAACCAGTCGAGCTCAATGCTGGTTGCCGTTACGTTAACCACCCCCGGGCTCAGGGATTCATAAAGCTGGGTATTAATGCGCTCCTCTTCGGTAAGCGTGACGGGTCCTTCCGGCGCTTCGGTTAAGGCAGCACGACTGCTGGGGGGAGCAGTCCATCTCAACAGGAAAAATAGCAGTCCGGAAGCGATGAAGGCACTGGCCAGTATGAGCTTCCAAAAATCTCGTCTTTCCATTTTTTCAACATACGTCTTTTCCTCTTGAGGAACAAGCAGGTGTCTCGGAGAGGAATCCCAACGATTTCTCCATAATCAGCGCATCTTCAACCGGGTCGGTGTAATAATTTTTTCTTAGCGCGACGACCCCAAAGCCGTTTCGAGAATAAAATTCACGGGCGGGCTGGTTGCTGATCCGAACTTCAAGAAAGCAGCGGCGGCAGCCGCGTTGCCCGCCTGCCTGCAAGCCTTGCCCGAGCAGTTCACCGCCCAAGCCTTGTCCCTGGAATTCAGGATCCACTGCGATCTTCAGAATATCCAGTTCTTCACCGGAGTCAGAGGCTAGAAAAAAACCCACGACACCGCGCCGGGAGCGCGTGTCGATCAGCCCGAGGAAAATGACATCAGCACGGGACAGCAAATTGCTGTAACTCTCGACCGACCAGGGATGGAGTCCGCAAACCAGGTCCAGGCGACGCAGTTCAGGGATATCGGCCGAGGAGAGGATGACGATTTTAATTTCCGGATCCGTGGATGACCGCCCCATTTGCATCGCGCTCTCCAGTGTAGCTGTTTTCGGTCAGGCCAACCACCTGCGGCCCGTGAAGATCGGCACAAGCGCCGCATGGACGTGTTTCATTATTCGGACTGAGCACGCCCGGCCCCGACAACCTCAACTTTCAGTGCGCGCTTGACTCGCTTGATATTGGGGCGAGAGGAACCCGTTGATGCCCGTCCATCGGCGAGGAGGACCGACAATGCGATAACCGGCGGCTGCTTCCTTACTCTATGTTTATCGACCGCGGTGCTCAGCCACCCGCACATCTGGGGCGCGGACATAATTGCCGCGAAGCTGGTCAGCCGACATGGTTTTCCCCTCGGCATAGCGCCGGTAGCCGAGCTGCGTGAGCGCCTCCAGCACCATGTTGTCGGTCTCCAATATTCGGGCACCGGGGTGCACCGATAAGATGCTCTGGCGGTAGAGTTGCGCGCCGTCGCCCACAAAGACGGGCGCATCTTCAATCGAGGAAAGCCACGCCATGGGTGGCGACACTTGGTCTTCTTGTTCGCAGACAATTTCCAAACCGTCGGTTCGATACACAGCCGCGTAAATCTGCTGGCGCCGGGCGTCGAGCATGGGTCCGATGCGGCGGCCGACGTGTCGAAAGCGATAAGCCAGCGCTTCCAGCGTGGAGATGCCGATGACGGGTCGATCCAGCGCCTGAGCAAAAGCCTTTACGGTGGCCAGGCCGATTCGAAGGCCGGTAAAGGAGCCTGGACCGGTCGTCACGGCAAAAACATTGATCTGCGGTAAGGAGAGTTTGTTTTGGGCCAGCAAAAAATCAATGATGGGCAGGATTTTTTCAGAGTACTCCAGTGGGGTCTTCAGCATGACCTGACCGACCACTTCCTCATTGCGGCCTAATGCGGCGCCCCCACAGTGGGTCGCGGTGTCGACTGCCAGTAAGTACATAACTCGCAAAGATAAATCAGTTTTTTGCAGGCCTTTATTTCATACTTGTTTGCTAGTGTAAAGACTTATGGAAAATCTCACCCCCCTGATGCGCCAGTACCACGAAATCAAGGCCGAGCATCCCGGCATGCTGGTTTTTTTTCGTCTGGGGGATTTCTACGAAATGTTCTACGAGGATGCGGTGTTGGCGAGCCGCGAGTTGGAAATCACGCTGACCTCCCGCCATAACGATCGAGATGGAACCCCTGTTCCCATGTGCGGTGTGCCTCACCATTCTGTGAATCATTATCTGGCGCGCTTAATTCGAAAAGGCTACAAGGTAGCCCTGTGCGAGCAGGTAGAAGGGCCGGGTTCGACGCGCACGCTGATGCGGCGCGAGGTCACTCGTATTATTACGCCCGGAACTGCAGTGGAAGAAGGGCTTCTGGAACCCAAGGAAAATAATTACATTGCTGCTCTGATAGAGCGTTCCGGACGTATCGGCGCTTCTTTTCTGGACCTTTCCACTGGAGAGTTTTGGCTTTCCGAGCTTTCCGGCGAGGGGGCATGGAAAGAAGTGCACCATCAATTGCTGCAATTCTCTCCGCGCGAGTTGGTGCTTCCCGATGCGGGTGAGCAGGAGCTGGCGGGCCGGCTGACGCGGGAAGTGCTGGAGCGCAGTGTGCGCAGCCTTCACGCTGCCTGGTCCTTCAACCTCGACTATGCGGAGCGGGTCCTTTGTCAACATTTCCAGGTGAGTACCTTGGAAGGGTTTGGGGTGAATGGTCACGGCGCAGCGGTCTCGGCCGCCGGTGCTCTTCTCAACTACCTGCATACTACTCAGAAATCGCAGCTCAGCCATGTACGACAGCTTCGCTATTTTGAGCCCCGAAACTTTCTGAAGCTGGATGAGACCACCATTTCCAACCTCGAGCTGCTCGCCGATCGAGAAGACAATCGAAAGTGGTCGCTGTATTCCGTACTTGATTTCACTCGTACTGGAATGGGGGCTCGTCGGCTGCGCTCCTGGGTCCTGCGTCCCAGTCTGGACCTGACGGAAATCCAGGGGCGGCTCGATGCGGTCGAAGAATTGGCCGGATCAGTGATGCAGTCGGGAAAACTTGCCCATGTGCTGGAGGGAATCCAGGATCTGGAAAGGCTCCTGAGCCGTGTAACCTTGGAAACCGCAAATGCTCGCGACCTTCTGGCCATCAAGTCTTCCCTAGAAAAAGTTCCCGAGTTGGGCAAACTTCTGCTCGAACATCGCAGTCCTCTGCTGCAGGTGGTGCTGGATCCTTTGGAGGACGTCACCGCAACTCTGGCGCGCGCACTGACCGAGGACCCACCGGCTGTATTGAACGAAGGTGGATTAATTCGGGCCGGATTTAACAGCGAACTGGACGAACTGCGCGAGATCGCCCGGTCAGGAAAATCATTCCTGGCACGCATGGAAACCGAAGAGCGTGCACGTACCGGGATCGCCTCGTTGAAAGTAAAGTACAACAAAGTCTTTGGTTACTTTCTCGAAGTCACCCGTCCTCACCTCTCCCTGGTTCCCGCTGATTACATCCGTCAGCAGACGCTGGTCGGCGCGGAGCGCTTTGTCACCCCTCAGCTCAAGGAACACGAACAAAAAGTCCTCGGCGCTGAAGAGCGGATGCGAGATCTGGAAAAGGAGCTTTTCTGTGAACTGCGCCGGCAGGTGGGACGGGAGGCCGCTAGAATTCAGTCGGTCGTGGAGGTGATTGCCCGGGTGGACGTGCTGCTGGCTCTGGCGGAGGCGGCGAGAAAGCATCGCTATGTACGGCCCCAGCTCAATGAAGGCCTGGACATCCTCATTCGCAACGGCCGCCATCCCGTTGTGGAGCGCCGTCATAGCGAGCCGTTTGTTCCCAACGATCTTTATTGCAACGGTGACACAAATCAGCTGCTGATTCTGACCGGTCCCAATATGGGCGGGAAATCGACTTACCTTCGACAAAACGCGCTGATTGTCATCCTGGCCCAAATGGGATCCTTTGTCCCGGCTGACGAAGCGCGCATTGGTCTGGTCGACCAGATCTTTACACGGGTGGGCGCCAGCGACAACCTGTCACGTGGGCAATCCACTTTTCTCGTGGAGATGATTGAAACCGCTCACATCCTGAATACCGCAACTCCTCGCAGCTTTATTCTGCTCGACGAGGTGGGCCGGGGCACCGCCACGTTTGACGGGTTGTCGATCGCCTGGTCTGTGGCCGAGCATGTGCTCACCCAGCGCTCCTGTGGCGCCCGAACTTTGTTTGCCACTCATTACCACGAACTGACCAAGCTGGAAAAGTTATACCCGGGCGTAAAAAACTATTGTGTGACGGTAAGGGAGTCCGGCCAGAAAATCATTTTCTTCCATCGCGTGCTAGCGGGAACGGCCAACAAGAGTTATGGAATTGAGGTGGCGCGTCTGGCCGGCCTCCCCTTGTCTATTTTGGAGCGCGCCCGCGAAATTCTTTCCCGGCTTGAGCAAAAAGAGATTAATCTGGCGGCACGCCCGAGGCAATCCACTGAAGAAATTCTAGAGACATTGCAGCGGAAGCTTTTCTAGTGCCCCGTCTCCAAAATGCGTTGGACCTCGCCTCGCAAGCTCCGCTCTTAAACACATGATTACAAGACACGGGCTGGCACGCTGCTGCGAGCTTATCTCATTACATAGTTGGCGCTGATCTTGCCGTAAGCGCTGCAGTTCCGTGAGCGAGCCGGCCTTGGTCTTGAAATGCTCAGCAAGAGCGCGTATCTTGCCTAGTGCCTGATGCACCCGCGTTCCCTGGTCCTGATTTGTTTGTTCTCGGTTCCCTTCTTTGTTCGCCTCGAAACATCTTCAATCTGGGATTCAAATGAGGCGTTTTATGTGCAAACCCCGCGCGAGATGGTCCAGAACGGCAACTGGATTATTCCGCATTTTAACGGCAAGCCTCGCTTGAACAAGCCTCCACTCTCGTACTGGCTAGTTGCCGTTCTCTATAGGGTTTTTGGGGTGTCGGTTTTCTGGGAACGCCTGATCATGGCTCTGCTTGCGACAGGCTCGTTGATCGCGGTCTACTGTATCGGCAGCTTGATCTACTCGGAGGCCGTGGCGCTATGGGGTGCTGCCGTTTTTGCCACTACCTTTCGTTTCTTGCTCGTCTCCAGGCGTCTTCTTATCGATGGCTTGACGCTGTTTTGCGTGCTGGCCGCCGTGGCCTTTTTTCTTTCCTGGCTGAAGCGCCCTAATCCTGGAAGGTTCAGAGCTTGCACATTGTTTTTTGCCCTGGGATTCCTGAGCAAAGGTCCGGTAGCTTTGCTGCCAGTGGTATTTTTACTGTTTTATTTACTGGCCATCGGCAAACGACAGATGCTCCGAAGAGTCCCCTGGACCAGCGGGCCGGCAATTTTTATGAGCGTGGGATTTTTCTGGTTCGCGCTCGTCGGCCCTCAACTCGGCTGGGAACGCGTGGCGGATTTTTTCTGGCAGGAGAATTTCCGAAGATATTCTGGACAGGAGTTTGGACCGGCGCGCGGGCCCTTTTATTATTTGGGTGTTTTCATGGGAGATTTTTTCCCGTGGTCGTTATTGTTGGTGGCGGCGCTGTTTCGTTCACCGAAAACTTTCCACCGCGGTACCTCCCCTAATTCATGGCTCCTCTTGTTGCTTTGGGGCGGCACTTACTTCTTTTTCTTTTCCTTTTCACAGAACAAGCAGGAGTACTACATACTGCCCATTTATCCCGCCGCGGCGCTATGGATCTCTGCGTGTTTTGCCAACGCGGAAATTCCACGCCTTGTGCGGTTCGGCATCGCTTTGCTGCTGCTGGTCTGCGCAATATTCCTGATGAGCGTGGGCGCCGTTTTATTTCCCGAGGAATGGCTGGTGTTCATCCCGTCAACGGCCTTAATCCTGGGAACGTTTCTGTGGCTTCTCTATCCTCGGCTTGAAGCTCTGGCCGGCATGCTTTGTGTTTTTTATTTGCTGGCGCTTTTGATCTATCTCCCTGCCCTGGAACGTTATCAACCGGTGCGCCATCTGGCAAGCGCCATTCTGAGAGAGCAGGGTGAAAACGGGAGATTTCAAGCGGGTTATTTCCGTGTGACCACGCCCAGCCTGGCCTTTTATCTGAACCGCCCGATCCTGGAGCTTTATGACGAAGCGGCGGCCATGCGCCACCTGGCGTCGTCGCAACGCGTTTATCTGATAATCGAAGAGAGGGATCTTAAGTCCCTGGAAGGCCGCTTGCCGGCCGCAACTCGAATTGTCGATGTAAGGCCCAAACTGTATACTACGGCACGGAATTTAGCTGAAGGAATGAAACGTGGCAGAATCGACGGCCTTCGACAGGCTTGGGTCCGGTCAGTCTACCTCATCTGCAACCAGTAGTTTCGTGATCTCTATCGTCATCCCCATTTTTAACGAGGAAGCCAACGTGCTTCCCCTCTATGAATCCCTGCGCGGCGCCCTGGACCTGCTTGGCAAGACCTACGAGATCTTGTTTGTAGATGACGGCAGCCAGGATGGAACGCGCGTGCTGCTATCCCGGCTGAGTGCCTCTGACCCGCGTGTCCGTGTGCTGGAGTTTGCTCGCAATTTTGGGCAGACAGCGGCCATGGCAGCGGGATTCGAGCACTCACGAGGCGAGATCATCATCCCCTTGGATGCTGATTTGCAAAACGACCCGGCAGATATTCCCCGAATCCTCGAGAAGCTGGAGCAAGGCTATGATGTGGTCAGTTGCTGGCGACAGGACCGCCAGGACTCCTTCACACGAGTGATCCCTTCGAAGGTGGCAAATCTGCTGGTGAGTTGGATTGGGGGGGTTCGGCTCCACGACTATGGCTGCACGCTCAAGGGATATCGGCGCGAAGTCCTTCGTCATGTCCGTCTCTACGGGGAGATGCACCGGTTTATTCCTATTTTTGCGAACTGGGCCGGCGGAAAAGTCACGGAAATCCCGGTCCGGCACCATGCGCGCCGCCATGGGCGTTCCAAAAAACCGATGTTTCGCACCGTCAAGGTGATCCTGGACCTGATCACCATCAAGTTCCTGGGTAGCTACTCCACAAAGCCGATGTATTTGTTTGGCAGTATCGGCCTCTTGTCCTTCTTGAGCGGGAGCCTCCTAAGCGTCGTGACGCTTTACCAAAAATATTTCTATTCCGTAAGGGCTCATCGCAACCCGCTACTACTGCTGGCCGTCTTTTGTTTTATAGTCGGCGTGCAATTCATACTGATAGGTTTGGTGGCGGAATTGATCGTTCGCACCTATCATGAATCCCAGGGAAAGCCCACCTACATCCTTCGCGGGCAGGACTACCAACGGTAGGCGGTTGAGTCCGTCCAAGGAGCCTTGCGAAACCAGCCGGGGTAAAGCTCACCTCCAGCAGGTTGACTTGGCCGACCCTAGTCAAGGACAATGTAAACACAATGGATATTTATGAAACAATTGTGCGGCTCCGCCGCGAAGGGCGCAAAGCAGCTTTAGCGACCATTGTTCGTCGTCTGGGCAGCACACCGCGCAAGGACCATGCCAAGATGTTGATCTGCGATGACGGAACCAGCAGCGGTTCGGTGGGGGGCGGGTGTACGGAGGCCGAGGTGTGGCAAGCTGCCAAGAAAGTCATGCAAACGGAAAAGGCCACGCTGCTTCGTTATGAACTGACGGAAAAGGATGCTGAAAGCGAAGGCCTGGTTTGTGGGGGCACCGTGGAGATATTCGTAGAGCCGATTTTGCCTGAGCCAAGAGTGTTCATCATGGGAGCCGGTCACCTGGGTCAGGCCCTTGCTGAAACGGCCGGCCGCCTCGGTTTTGAAGTAACGGTTATTGATGATCGCGTCAGCTTTGCCAATCGGGAGCGGTTTCCAAGAGCCCAACATGTGGTGGTCGCAGATTTCGATTCCGGCCTCGGCCAAGTGCCGGTCGATGAAAACAGTTACATTCTGGTAGTCACGCGCGGCCACAGTCACGATCAAGTGGCGACGGAGCAAGCGATCCAAACGCGGGCCCGCTATGTCGGCTTGGTGGGCAGCCGGCGCAAAACGCGTCTGATCGTCGAAGCTTTACTGGCCAAGGGTTATCCGCCGGAACTGTTTGAAAAGCTTTATTCGCCTATCGGCCTTGATCTGGGTGCCGAAACACCTGAAGAAATAGCGGTCAGTGTAGGCGCCGAACTCATCGCCCTGCGCAAGGGAAAGCACCAAAGAAACGAAAAGCAGTTGTACATAATAAAATGCATTGAGAACTGGCAAGCCGCACGCGCGCAGGCTTCGTGATTCTCCTCTCGGTTTGGATGTTACAGCGCCATGCGCTTTTACTTTTCGTCTTCTTTAATGCTCTGCTACCTTCGACTTTGAACTCTCAAGAGGCCCCTTCATCCGCTGCCTCGCAAGAATTTCACCAGCTGCTTGAGCAGGAGTGGGAGTACCACCTCCAGCAAAATCCCGTTTTCGCCTCTGAAATCGGCGACCGACGTTACAACAATCGTTGGCCCGACTTAAGCCTTGAGGCGTTCCGCAGGCGCGCGCAGCATCGTCAGGAGGTGCTGGACAGACTAGGGAGAATTCCCCTTCAGTCGCTGACGGAAGAAGACCGCCTCAACCACCAGTTATTTCGCAGCGAATACGAGTTGGACCATGAGTCCTATCTCCTCGATCTTCACCTGTTTCCCTTGGATCAACGGGGGGGAATTCAAACCCAAGACGAGCTTGCGGACTCGCTGCGGTTTGAGACGGAGAACGATTACCGCGATTGGATTCAAAGGCTCCGCGACCTTCGCCCCTATGGAAATCAAGTTATTGAACTGATGAGAGAAGGAATCCGCCGCGGGCTCGTCCACCCTCGAGTGATCATGGAGCGGGTACCCGATCAAATCGCCGCACAACTGGTGGACGATCCCCAGAGGAGTCCTTTTCTCAAGCCATTGGAGCGCCTGCCTGTGGAAATTCCCGCTGCAGAGCGAGAGGAACTTCGGGCTGAGGCCCTGCGGGCAATCTCCGAGTCCGTGACCCCTTTTTTTAAGGAATTCCAACGCTTTTTTGAAGAGGAGTATCTGGCGACGGCGCCGGAAGTGGTAGGTTTATGGAGGCTGAAACGCGGGGAGGAAATGTATTCATTTCTGATCCGCCTCCATACGTCAACTGAGCTGAGCCCTCGTGAGGTCCATGAGATCGGGCTGAAAGAGGTCCAGCGCATTCGCGCCCAGATGGAACAAATTATTCAGGACCTCCGGTTCGAGGGTTCGTTCGATAAATTCCTCGAATTATTGCGCAGCGATCGGCGTTTTTACTACGAAAATCCACAGGATCTTCTCGATGCCTACCGGGCTATTTGTAAACGGATTGACCCAGCACTGGTGAGGCTGTTCGGAAAGTTACCGCGCATCCCCTATGGGGTGGAGCCCATACCAGAAAAGATCGCGCCCGACACCACCACCGCTTACTACCGGCCTCCTGCAGCTGACGGCTCCCGGGCCGGGACTTATTTCGTGAACCTTTATTTGCCGGAATCACGACCTAAGTATGAGATGGAGGTCCTGTCGGTACACGAGGCGGTCCCTGGGCACCATTTGCAGATTGCGCTGGCCATGGAACTCGATAACTTGCCCGCCTTCCGCCGTTTTTCACTCCCCACGGCGTTTGTCGAAGGATGGGCCCTCTATTCTGAAAGCTTGGGGACGGAATTGGGATTGTATCAGGACCCTTACGCGAAATTTGGACAACTGACTTACGAGATGTGGCGCGCGGCGCGCCTGGTGATCGATACGGGCCTGCACGCCCTGCACTGGAGCAGGCAGCAGGCAATCGACTTCATGAAAGCCCACACTGCAAAAACCGACCAGGACATTGTGAATGAGGTCGACCGCTACATCGGGATGCCCGGTCAGGCACTGGCGTACAAGATTGGAGAACTCAAGATTCGGGAGCTTCGTGACCGTGCGCGGAAACAACTAGGCGATCGCTTTGACCTTCGAGCCTTTCATGATGCGGTCCTCTCTTCCGGGGCGCTGCCTCTAGACGTCCTCGACTCCCAGATCACTCGGTGGATTCAGTATCAACGGAAAAAGTTCTGAAGGGTTGCGGCCCGACGGCGGCCATCTCATGGTTGCTCCTCATTCCCGATGAACCTGGCATTGCCCGTTCGTCACGCCTCGACCTGGGCGCCATTGCGCTCGCACCGAACGTTACCGTTGTGGTACTTAGAGATGTGAGCTTTGTTCGATCACTGTTTCAACCCATACACGGTTTTTTCCAGGGCGGACCAGGCGCGGTGGCCGGCAAGTAAGGTCTACTACCGTGGATGGTGTTATTTCGACAGGGCTTTCACCCTCCAGAAAGAGGTCGACTCCCGATGCGAACATCCGTTGCAGATCGTCGAGCGAGCTTGGCAGCGGTTGGCCCGAAACGTTGGCACTGGTGGAAAGCAGGGGTCCGGGAATCATTTGCATCCACTGGCGCAAGAACATTGGCTCGGGAAGTCGGAGACCCACCTTTCCTTCCCAGCCGGACAAAAGCGGAGAAACGTCACTTCGAGCGCACAGCAACAAGGTGACAGGGCCCGGCCACACTTTTTGGGAAAACCATTCCATGAGTGGAGGGACGGGATCCGCCACCTTGTGGATCCAACTGAAATCTGCAATTAAGACCAGAAAACCCCGTTCCGAAGAGCGCCCTTTTAACTCCACAATCCGTCTGATGCTCTTCTCCTGGAAAGGATCACAGGCGAGTCCGTAGACGGTATCGGTTGGATGGAGCACAATGCCGCCGCTTCGAATAACTGCTGCGGCTTTCTCAAGCAGCGGTGGATTGGGATTGGTGACGTCAAAATGCACCATGGGACCCCGTGTTAGAATATCACGTCAGGTGAGCACGCACCCTTACCGTATTGAAAGCCGGCAGAATACTCGCTTCAAGCAATGGCTCCGCTTCGCATTACACCCGGAGGAAGCAGACTGTCCCTGGGTACCGATTGAGGGGTGGAAAAATGTCGAAGAACTCTCTCGAAAGCTGCCTATTGAGCTCCTGCTGATTTCCGAGATTGCCCAAGACCTGGCATCACCCCTCCTGGCGCGTGCGCAGGAAGTGTGTCTGCTGCCGAATCGCCTGCTGGGCCTGCTTTCCGGGGTGGCGGCGCCCCAGGGCATTATTGCCTTTTTTGAAAAGCCCTCCTGGGCTTGGCGTCAGGTATCCGACCATGTGTTGTATCTTTTTGAGCTGCAGGATCCTGGGAATCTGGGCACGCTGATCCGTACGGCACACGCCACTGGGTTCTTTACGCTGATTACCAGCCCAGCCACCGTTTCCTGCTTTAACGCCAAAGTGATCAGGGCCTCGGCAACCGCTCTTTACGGCGTGCCCTTCCTGGAAGGAGTCGCGCTGGAAGAATTGCGACAACGCCGCTATAAGATTTGGGCTGCGGGACCCCGAGAAGGAATATCGTTGTTTGATGTTGTGTTTTCGCCCCCGCTTGCCGTCGTTGTTGGGAACGAAGGCAGAGGATGGGATGGGTCCGCTGCATTAATGGGAAAGCAGCTGACGATTCCGACCGCTCCGCAAGCTGAGAGCCTCAATGCCTCGGTGGCCGGGTCGATCATTCTTTACGAAATATTTCGACAGAGGGCGCTGCGTGGAAAAAACGCTTTTCCCACTCTCAGATCCTGAACAGCTGGCTGATGCTTCCGCCCCCTTGGCGGATCGCATGCGGCCGACGCGGTTAGATGAGATTCTTGGCCAGGACCATCTCCTGGGACCTACCAAGGTGTTGCGGGAGATCATCGCGGCCGACGAGATTCCTTCTATGATTTTTTGGGGTCCCCCTGGCTCCGGGAAGACGACGCTGGCGCGTGTCATTGCCAAGGAAACGAAATCCCATTTTGTCGCTTTGAGCGCTGTTCTGGCTGGGGTAAAGGACATCAAGCAGGTCAGAGACGAAGCCAAGCGTCGCAGGCGGGCTGCTGTGCGAACCCTCTTGTTTGTCGACGAGATTCATCGGTTCAACAAGGCGCAACAGGATGCATTCCTTCCCGACGTGGAGTCCGGAGTCATTACGCTCATCGGCGCCACTACAGAGAATCCGTCCTTTGAGGTTATCTCGCCTTTGCTTTCGCGAAGCCGCGTCTTAGTCCTGAAGCCGCTCTCCGATGAGCACCTGTTGCAAATTTTGCACCGGGCACTGCGAAATAATGAGGTCGGACTTGGCCAATGGAAAATCCAGGTTTCGGAAGAAGTGTTGAAGCAAATGGCCGCCTTTGCCAATGGAGATGCCCGAATTGCACTAAACTCGCTGGAACTGGCAGCCCAGCTGGCACGGCGTCGCGGTCGTGAAGCACCGGTGATCACAACTGAGATTCTTCAAGAAGCCCTACAGCAACGTACTCTCCTTTATGACCGCGCCGGCGAAGAACACTACAACTTGATCTCAGCGCTCCACAAATCTCTGCGCAACAGTGACATGGACGCTTCCCTGTACTGGCTGGCAAGGATGCTGGAGGCCGGTGAGGACCCTCTGTACATTGCTCGGCGCCTGGTGCGCTTTGCTTCGGAAGACGTCGGACTGGCGGATCCGGCAGCGCTGGGGTACGCGTTGGACGCAATGGAAGCGGTTGATTTTATCGGCATGCCTGAAGGAAAGCTCGCGTTGGCTCAAGCCGTCCTCTACTTGGCCCAGGCTCCCAAATCGAATTCCCTCTACGTGGCTTATGATCGGGTTTTGGATGACATCGAACGAAGTCGAAACGATCCTGTGCCGCTGCACCTGCGAAACGCCCCCACCGCGTTAATGAAAGATCTCGGCTACGGAAAAGGATATCGCTATGCACATGACGAAGAAGGGGGAGTTGCCGAAATGGACTGCCTGCCTGAGTCTTTGAAGGGCCGTCGCTACTATCGGCCGGGCGAGCGGGGAATGGAGAAAGCGATCGGCGAAAGACTGCGCGAAATCGAGAGAAAAAAGCAAGAGAGCTGAGCGGGCCTTCTGCTGTCTTGACACACTTGGGTGGGTGTGAAAAAGTTTATTTTTCGACAAAAAAAGGGAGTGAAATATGACACAACTAAGTGAGGGTAAACTGAAAGGTATTAATGCCGTCGCGGATGAAAAGGGGGTCATTCGGGCGGCGGCCATGGACCAGCGCGGATCCTTGCAAAAAGCGCTTGCCAAGGAAAAAAACGTTGAGACCAAAGCCATTACACCCGGGATGATGGCCGAGTTCAAGACCGCCGTTATCGGCATTCTTTCACCTTACGCCAGTGGTGTCTTGTTAGATCCGGAATACGGCCTGGAGGCGGCCCGGAAGCGCAAACCGGGTGTAGGATTGCTTCTTGCCTATGAGCAGTCAGGATACGACAACACCTCGCCGGGACGCATACCGTTGCTGTTGCGCAATTGGACCGTTCGCCAATCCAAAGAGGCGGGAGCCAATTGCATCAAATTGTTAATCTACTACAATCCTTTTGACGACCCTGCCATCAACACTTACAAGAAAGTCTTCGTGGAGCGAATCGGCGCCGAATGCGCTTACCACGACATGCCCTTCTTTCTGGAGTTTGTGGGATACGATCCCAACGGCGACGAGAAGAGCGTGGCCTATGCGCGCAAGAAGCCCGAGATTGTGACGGAAAGTATGCGCGAGTTTTCGCGTGATATTTACAGCGTGGATGTCTTGAAGGTCGAAATCCCTGTTGATTTACAGTTCACATCAGGGACGCGTTCCTTTAAGGGTCCGGAGGCAGCTTACAGCAGGGAAGAGGCGAAGCAATTTTATTTGAAGGCTGCGGAGGCCGCACGTCGTCCCTTTATTTATCTGAGCGCCGGAGTCAGTGATGCTCAATTCCGCGAGAGTATTGAGCTTGCCATTGAAGCCGGCAGTAATTTTTCGGGGGTCCTTTGTGGGCGCGCCACCTGGAAAGAGGGGATTCCGGTTTATGCCAAGCACGGCGTAAAGGCGCTGGAAGACTGGTTGGCTGACCGCGGCGTTAGCAACATCCAGGCGCTCAACAAGTGCCTCACGGGTGCCCGCTCCTGGCGCGAAAATTACAGACATGCCGCAGCTTGACTCAAAGGGCCGCGCGCTTGGTTGGCGCGGCCTTTCTTTTTTATTTCGATCCTCTGGATCCCCGGCCTCAGTTTCCATCCGCCGGAAGAAACGCTTCCTTGTTGGCTACATAGGGCATGTGCGCCGGATTCCCCCCATAACGTCCTTCCAGAACGTCGATGACGCCTTGTACGCATCTTCCTGCCATCCCCACATCAGGATCAGAAGACAGACGCGTTTTCTGAGTGCCGCTTCCAAAGTGATGAAACAGGCGCAGCCGTGACTCAAGCGCCGGATCACGTAAAGGTGAATCTTCTGGAAGGGGCTCTCTTTCAAAGACATCGAGAGCAGCCCCTGCAATTTCTTCTTTCTTGAGAGCCTCGCAAAGTGCCTGTTCATCGACAATGGCTCCCCGAGAAGTGTTTATAAGAAAAGCCTGGCGCTTGAAAAGCTTCAAGGTGGCCCTATTGATGAGATGATGCGTCTGCGCGGTCAAGGGGACGTGCAGGCTGATGAAGTCGCCACGGCGGAGACATTCCTCCAGACTCACATAGGCAATTCTTCGTCCGCGAGGGATCAGTCCCGAAGAATGTTGCAGCTCCAGTAAATTTTGTATTTTGGAAAGCCAAACGTGATCGGGGCTTCGGGTGTGGCAAAGCAGGTCAACGTTCAGCGTAGAACATCGTAAAGCGAAAGCCTTGCCTATCCTCCCGGTGCCGATCACTGACACGGTTTTGTCGCTGACATCCTCACCTAGAAAGGGCCGTGAGGGATGCCACAACTTCCACTGATGCTCGCGCACCAGTTTTTCGCTGGGATAAAGCTTACGCGCCACGCAGCCCAAGATAAAAAGAGCGAACTCCGCCGTAGTGTCGGTAAGAACATCGGGCGTATAAACCAGGGGAATACGGTACCGGTTGGCGCTTTCGATGCTGATATTGTCGAGACCTACCGCGTCCTGGGCCACCACGCGCAGCGTCCCTGCTCCCGCCTTGAAAATCTCCTCGTCAATGCGATCACGGATGGTCGTAATGAGAGCGTCGATACCGCTGGACACTTTTTCCAGGATCAGCGCATGAGGCGGGGGTTCGGCTCCCGGATAGATCTCTACCTGGTAGTGGAGTTCCCGAAGGCGGCCTAGAGCCTCCTCTCCGATGTCACAGGTCGCAAACACGCGCAAAGGACCCATGATGTTATTGAACGGATTGAGCAGAGACCACCGTAGGCAGGCGATGTTGTACTTCTTCCCATATTTCGTCGAGGCGTTTTTGAACCCTTCCGTGAATCGAGTCCGGTGGGTAAGTGCCGTCTGCCTGAAGCGCTCCCGCAGGAACTCCGGTGAGTATTTCCAGGCCTTCGTCGATCGTGGAAATTGCGTAGATGTGAAACTTCCCTTCTCTGACGGCTTCGATCACCTCATCTTTAAGCATCAGGTTGCGGATGTTCTGCCGGGGAATGAGCACCCCTTGTTCGCCCGTGAGCTGATGGAGCTTGCAGGTGGTGAAAAATCCCTCAATTTTTTCATTCACGCCTCCAATGGGCTGAACGGTCCCCAGCTGATTGACGGAACTGGTGACGGCGATCGATTGACGAAGGGGGGCGCCCGAGAGGCTTGAAAGCACCGCATAAAGTTCAGTGGAGCTGGCACTGTCGCCGTCCACCCCTGCGTAGCTTTGCTCAAAGCAAATGCTGGCGTTTAATGCCAGCGGATGCCGGTTGCCGTATTTTCCGTGAAGATATCCACTCAAGATTAAGACTCCCTTGTCGTGAATATTACCGCTCAGGTGCGCTTCCCGCTCTATGTTGACCACGCCTTTATCACCGACGCTGATTTGGGCAGTAATCCGGGTAGGCTTTCCAAACGTATAGTCTCCCAGCGAATAGATGGAGAGTCCATTGATCTGTCCGACCTTTTCGCCCGCGGCGTCGATAAGGATGTGCTTTTCATCGATCATTTCCTGGAGACGTTCTTCGAGAAGATTCGATCGATAATTTCTTTCTTCGATGGCGCGCTCTACATCAGACCTTCCCACGAGCTTGCCTCCATTGCGAGACGCCCAGTAGCTGGCTTCCCGGATGATGTCGGCGATCTCGCTGAACCGAAGGCTCAGCCGATTTTGGTCGGAGACGATGCGTGCGCTGTACTCAATGAGGCCAGCCACAGCGCCACGGTCAAAGTGAAGCAGTTTCTCTCCTTCACAAAGCCTTCGGACATAATGGGCATATTGTCCGATGCGGTGATGATCGCGTTTCATCATCACATCAAAATCTGATTTCACCTTAAACAGTTTCTGGAAATCTTCGTCCAGAGAATAAAGCAACCCGTAAAGGTGAGGGTTGCCGATGATGACAACTTTCACCTGGGCCGAAACCGGTTGGGGACGCAACCCGGCGGTGGCCACCAGTCCGTATTGTTCACTGACATCTTCAATCTTGACCTCGCAATTTTGAATCACTCTTTTCAGCGATTCCCACGCAAACGGTGACGGCAACAGATCTGCGATGTCTACAATCAGAAACCCTCCATTGGCCTTCAAGATGGAACCGGCGCGAATCATCGTGAAGTTGGTATAAAGCGTTCCCATGGCCGCTTCACGTTCGATGCAGCCGATGAGATTACGGTAGGTGGGGTGTGATTCAATGACAACCGGAGCTCCTTTCTGACGCGAGTTGTCGACGATCACATTGACCCGGTAACGGCTAAGAGCATCAGGGCGGTCGCCCGTGCGTAGCCCCATCATCAGCGCCTGCATAGGCTGCCCCTCCCGCTCCGGTTGCAGAAAATCGCTCAGGTTGTCGAGCACATTCTGTTGCACCGCCTTCAGGTAATCCAGGATCTCCGGTAACTGGATATACTTGTTGCGCAAGTTGCTCAACAGGTGACCCGCGGCAATCAACGCTATGCGCCGGTCCAGATCTTTCAGATGTTCCTGTGTCCTCTGCTGCAGTTCACGAATTTCACGATAGGCGTCCTGGATTTCCTCCGAGATCTCCTTTTGCTGCTCGCGAATCCGGCCTTGCTCTTCCTCGGAAAGACGCTCAAATTGTTCAGGAGTCATCTCCTCGCCGTTCACTACCGGTACCGCTAAGATCTGGGCGCCGTCTCCCTTGAGAGCCAGATTCTTCTTGCGAGCGCGCACCTGAACTGATTCGATCAGTTGAGCACGTTTGAGCTGGAACTTCTCGATGAGTTCGGTTCGGCGCTTTTCATAATCCTCGCTTTGAAGCGCTTTGGGAATCTCCTGGCGCAAACCCTCCACCAACTCTTCCATGTCGCGATTGAATTCGTTGCCAATTCCGGCAGGCACCTTGATAGCGCGTGGATTGTCCGGATCAGAAAAATTGTGCAGAAACACAATGTCCGGCGGCACGGGCTTTTTGGCTGCAAGCCGCTCCACGAAAGTCTTCAGCAGGGATTTCTTGCCTGTGCCGGGTGGTCCGGCGGCATAGATGTTGTAGCCAAAAGACTGCATGCTCAAACCAAACTCAAGAGACCGGACGGCTCGGTCCTGGCCGATGACTTCCTCAAGCGGTTCCAGCTCTTCGGTGCTCTCAAATTCAAGTAAGCCCGGATCGCAACGGTAACGAAGGTCCTCAGGCTTCACGCTGAATTGGTCATGTAAAGAAATGTTCTTATCAGTCATCTTTCATCCATTAAAAAAACCCGGCGACATATATCGCAGGTTGATCTCACAAAACGAGCAGATAATCCGTCCCCTTCTTTCATATCGTATAATCTCCGGGATGAAAAGAGTACTCCTTTGGTTTCTTTTAATTACTGGTAGCACCATGCCGTGGGCGCAGGGCAGTGCCTCGAAGTCGCTCACCCCGGAAGCACGCCGGTGGGTGGAGGAGACGCTGCTTGGCCTCACGCTTGAGCAGAAGGTGGGACAGATTCTGGTTGCTGGGACAGAGACCGAATTCAGCAACGTTGAGTCGGCGCAGTTTCAAAAATTAAAAGAGGATATTAGTCGCTACGGCGTCGGCGCCGTGCATGCTTTTCGAGGCAATGTGCTTACCGCGGCCTTTCTTCTTTCCCGCCTCCAGGAACTCTCCGCCATCCCGCTCCTGATCACCGCCGATCTAGAAGGAGGAGCCGGGCTCATTTTTGATGGGGCCACCCGGTTCCCCAAGGCTATGGCTCTGGCAGCCACTCAAGACCCCCAGTATGCCTACGAGGCCGCACGCATCACCGCGACCGAGGCCCGCAGCCTGGGCGTGCACGTTAATTTTTATCCCGTGGTGGACGTCAACAATAATCCTCGAAATCCGATCATCAACATACGTTCCTTCGGAGGCGATCCCTCTCGCGTTTCGTTGTTTGCGCTCCCTTACATTCGCGGCCTTCAGGAACACGGGGTGCTCGCCACCGCCAAGCATTTCCCCGGACACGGCGACACGGAAACTGATTCGCATCTCGCGCTTCCCGTCATACGTGTGTCGCGCGAACGCCTGGAAAGAATAGAGCTGCCACCCTTTCGAGACGCGGTGAAAGCTGGGGTAGACGCCGTCATGACGGCCCACCTCTACATTCCTGAATTGGAGCCCCAAGAAGGCCTGCCCGCCAGTCTCTCAAGCCGTATCACACAGGAATTGCTGCGCCGCGAGCTCGGCTTTGAGGGCCTGATCTTCACTGATGCCATGACCATGCGGGGCGTTACGGCTCATTTTTCAGACTCAGACGCTGCAGTGAGAGCTTTTGAGGCGGGAGCCGATTTCATTCTGCTGCCCCCTTCAATCAAGACAGCTCATGAAGCAATGGTGGGTGCTGTACAGGCGGGCAGAATCACTGGGGAGCGTCTGGACGCATCGGTCCGGAGAATTCTGGAGGCCAAGGCACGACTCGGGCTTCACGAAAGAAAAAAGACCGATCTTCTCTCACTGGACAAAATCATCGCCCCGCCCGCCTCTTTGGGTTTTGCACAGGATATTATGGACCGTGCCATCACTCTGGTACGCGATGAGCGCCGGGTTCTTCCCCTGCGTCCGCGGCCGGAGGAAACGGTCTTGCTTTTAAGCGTGCTGGATGAGCGCCGTCCCCGAGAAACGCGCGGGACAGCATGGCTGTCTGAGTTTCAAAAGCGCCACCCACTTCTGGTTCCGGTCGAGGTCTTTCCTGAAACTTCTGGTGAGCAGGTGCGACTCATCCTGGAACTGGCCAAACGAGTTGATTACATCGTGGCAGGGATGTACGTCCGAATAGGTTCCTATAAGGGCTCTATTGAGCTCTCCTCCACGCAGATGCAATTATTGCGGGGCCTTGCCGGCTTGAAACAACCTGCTGCGTTCATCGTGTTCGGCAGTCCCTATTTACTCCTAGACCTGCCCGAGCTCCCCACGTATGTGCTCGCGTTTGATGACTTCGCCGGGGCTGAGCTCTCCGCAGTTCGAGCCATTCTCGGAGAAATTTCCTTTCGAGGAAGATTGCCGGTGGAACTGCCCCAGCTTTATCCTGTGGGACACGGAATTGTTCGATAGCCATCGCTAAAAGTGAAACAGAAACAAGACACTTTCTCCGCCGAAATATCGCTATGTCGCCTCACCACAATGGCGGACATGCAAGAACTCGTCGAACTGCAGAAGTCGATTTGGGGATATGGCACTCCCCAAGGGGACTTGCCTTACCCCGCTCGCGCCCTCTTTGCCCTTGCGGAAAGCGGTGGTCACGTAGGCGCCGCCAAATGCGGCGAGCAGATCGTAGGGTTCTCGGTGGCCTGGCTGGGACGCGATTTCAACTCGGGAGAAGAGTATTTACACAGTCAGCTGGTGGGCGTTTTGCCCAGCTTTCGCCATGCCGGCCTGGGTTACCGCTTAAAGCTCCAGCAAAGAGACTATGCGCTCCAACATAACCTGAAGCTGATTCGCTGGACCTTTGATCCCATGCAGAGTGCGAATGCCAATCTCAATCTTCGCAAGCTCAGCACCGTCGTTGCCAGGTTTCTTCCTCATTACTACGATTCGCTGCAGAGCCACTTCAGTCGTGGATTGGCGACTGACCGTGTCCGAGCCGACTGGTACATCCAGTCGCCGCGGGTCATCGCCCGCTTGGCGGGAAGCAGTGGGGAAGCTTCCCTTCCCTCTGGCGCACAGATCGTCACGGTCACGCGTGACGAAGAATTCGGGGGACCGCAGCTAAGACGCTTGCTGCGCTATTTCATCGGGTTTACCAACAGACAATTGCTGGTGGAAATTCCCGTCAGCTTTGTGGATTTGTGCGCCCAAGACATCGACACGGCTCGGGAGTGGCAGGAACAAATTCGTTACGTGCTTGAGTACTATCTGGACCAGGGGTACCTGATCACCGACTTTGTAGTTCTGGATTCTCCACCCCGGGCTTATTACCTGCTTACGCGAGATTCGCTGCAGCAAATTCTGGATATAGCCTAGAACGAGAAGGCTGAACTCGAGGCCGCAGAAGATCAGAACACGCACCGAGAGGGTTCAGTTTTCGAAAAAGGCGCCCAGCAGGCGACGATGCTCAAGCGCGGCTTGCGCAATGAGAAGGGCGCCCTTGCTGGGCGGATATTTGGGCGCCATGAGCTTGACACCGGGCAACCCTGTCACTTCTTTCTCGAACATTTCACGCAAGGACGTGCTGTTCTCGAAAACTCCGCCCGAAAAGGTCACAGGTATCGGAGGATTTTTAAATCCTAATTTCCGGAGCACGGTTTTTAAGGCAAGCAGAAGGGCCTGAGCAGCGTCCGCAAGCAATTTTAGTGCGACCGCGTCGTCTTCTTCGGCACATGCGAGGATCAGCGGATAGAGTGACGCGATTCGCCGGGGTGTAATGTCCTCCCGGTAGAGCATGGGAACCAGTTCATCGATGCTGCTGAGATAGAACTCTTTCAAAAGCTTCTCTAGTATCAATGTTTCCGGTCCTCTTCCGTCATATGCCTGGAGGGCAGCCTGGAGGCCTTTTCGGGCAATGTCATAGCCGCTTCCCTCGTCTCCAAGAAGATGTCCCCATCCGCCTGCCCGGGCCCGTTTCGCTCTCTCGTTGACCCCAAAGGCGATGGAACCGGTTCCGGAAATGACGATCACGCCGGGCAGACCGCCCGTTGCGCCGGCGAGAGCCACGAACGCGTCATTCTCGACAACTTGCTTTGAATGAGGAAACAGTTCTTTAAGAAAAAGCCGCATCAGTGCACGGTCCGCCGGGCGGTCCACGCCCGCCAGACCGGCGCAGACGCACGCAACGTCATGGTTCGAGGCACCGCACTCCTTCAGAGCCTCCAGCGCTGCCTCGCGTATCGAGTACTTGGCCGTGTAGAGGCCTTCTTTGAGGTAGTTGGCCGATCCGCCGTGACCTTTCCCCATCGAGGTCCCGTCTTCTGTGGCCGCGACGCAACTGGTCCGTGAGCCGCCGCCGTCGAGTCCCAGTAAGACCTTCATTGCAACTATCCTTCCGGCTCCCGGGCCTTGAGTCAAGGCCGCCAAAAAACCGTGCCACGACTGTGGGAATATACACTGATCCGAGGCGCGCACGGAGCGCAGCGAAGTAAGTGGTGCGCCCGGCATGGGCGTGGAGTAGGAGGTGAGGGTACGGCTGTTAAGGCCGTAACCAAGTCCTCCAGGGTCCCTGATGGAGGGGAACCCACACTAAAGTGACAAGGGCGCTGATCCGGAGTACCGGATCTGAAGCGGAGGCGACTCCAGTTGGATAGCTGGGGTGATTGCATGACACCGGCATCGGATTACGAGCGGTACACTCGAACGCCGATGTCCCGAAGAGCCGGATGTGGGATCCACAAGTCCGGTTCTGTGAGAGCCGGGGGAGGGCGACTTCCCCTGGTTACTCGACCTCGTGTTTGATTGCCCCAGAAGCGCGCTCCTCGTCAGTCGCGCCTCCGAACACCGCACCTGCAAAAAAAACCGTGTTGCAATGGGGTCAATCTTGACTTAGGGGCAGCGAGCAGGGACCATTGAAGCGCTCATGGAACAGGGCTTCGGGTCTCTGGATTACGGAATTGTTTTTATTTATTTGATCTTCACCACAGCGCTGGGCATCGTGCTGGGGCGCGGTCAAAAAAACATCCAGGATTATTTTTTGGCTGCCCGCAAGCTGCCTTGGTGGGCGATCAGCGGCTCCATTGTGGCCACTGAAACCAGCACACTGACGTTTATCGGCATTCCTGCTCTTGCGTATAGCGGGAACTTCGCGTTTCTGCAGGTTGCAATGGGATATCTCTTCGGCCGTGTACTGGTCAGCCTGTTGCTCATTCCCTCCTATTTCAAAGGAGAAATTCAAACCGCATACCAGCTCTTGCACTCCCGTTTCGGGCTGCGGACTCGAACATTGTCCGCAGGCATTTTCTTGATTACCCGTTCCTTTGCCGATGGAGTGCGGGTTTATGCCACCGCGCTGGTGCTGGCGGTGATCACCGCATGGTCGGACCTCACCACCGTGGCCCTCATTGGACTGTTTACCATCGTCTACACGTATTACGGCGGGATGGTCTCGGTGGTATGGAACGACGTCATTCAGCTCGCCATCTATCTGGCGGGCGCGCTACTGGCTCTGTGGGTGGTGGTCAACAGGGTTCCCGGAGGGTGGGAAAGCGCAAGCGCGCTGGCTGCGTCGGCTGGAAAGTTTCAGATTTTTGATTTCACGTTGGATGCGACCACGGCTTTAACCTTCTGGGCCGGAATCGTGGGAGGAACTTTTCTGACCCTGGCTACTCACGGCACGGATCAGATGATGGTTCAGCGATATCTCTCCTGCGCCAGGCAGCGCGACAGCCAACTGGCGCTGATTGTCAGCGGCGGGGTAGTGTTCCTGCAGTTTGCGCTGTTCCTGTTGCTGGGGGCTCTGCTCTATGCCTACTACCAGCACTTTCCCCTAGGCAAGCCGCTTGAACAGGCGGACCGGATTTTCCCCACCTTTATCGTGCAAGAAATGCCGCAGGGCGTTTCTGGACTGGTCATTGCGGCAATATTCGCGGCTGCCATGTCCACCCTCAGCAGTTCTTTGAACTCGCTTTCCTCGTCTTCTCTCAACGATTTTTATCGAATATTTTGGATGCGGGAAGCTTCGGAGCGCCATTACCTTCAGGTCTCACGAATCCTGACGTTGTTTTGGGCGGGCGTTCTGAGCGTCATAGCCTTGATGGCTCGCAACTGGGGTTCGGTGCTGGTCTCAGGTCTCACCATCACCAGCATCACCATGGGCAGCGTGCTGGGTGTTTTTATCCTGGGATTTAGAAAATCTGTACCCCAGAACGCCGCATTGGCGGGAATGGCTGTGGGTGTGGGGGGCATGCTGGTGGTTCAGGCTATCGGCGGTTTGGCGTGGACCTGGTATGTGCTTGCAGGGACCTCCGCTACCGTGCTGGTAGGGATAGTCTGGGGACGCATGCGATCCCTGAACCCATAAGGCTGCTAAACTGAGGCTTCAGTCTCCGCCGTCTCGGCCAGTTCCTCAATCTCCTTGCTGATGTGCATGGAGCAGAATTTCGGGCCGCACATGGAACAAAACTCGGCGTGCTTAAACGCATCCTGGGGCAGCGTCGCGTCGTGCATGGCCTGAGCCGTATCAGGATCGATGGACAGCGCAAATTGACGGTTCCAATCAAAAGCAAAACGCGCCTTGGAGAGCTCATCATCCCAATCTCGAGCACCCGGTCGGTGTCGCGCCACGTCAGCGGCGTGCGCCGCTATCTTGTAGGCAATCAGCCCCGCTTTAACATCTTCAACATCGGGCAAACCCAGATGTTCTTTAGGGGTCACGTAACAAAGCATGGCGGCCCCGGCGTATCCCGCCATGGTGGCGCCGATCGCTGAAGTGATGTGATCGTATCCCGGCGCAACGTCTGTCACCAATGGCCCCAAAACGTAAAAAGGCGCATCCTGGCAAATCTCGCGCTCTTTCATTACATTCATTTCAATTTCATCGAATGGAATATGCCCGGGACCTTCGATCATCACCTGAACGTCACGCGCCCATGCCTTGCGTGTCAGTTCCCCCAGCGTTTCGAGTTCTGCAAATTGAGCGCGATCGCTGGCATCGGCTAGGCAACCGGGCCGCAGCCCGTCTCCCAACGATAAGGTAACGTCGTACTTTTGACAGATCTCCAGCAGCCGTTCAAAGTGGGTGTACAGGGGATTCTGCTGGCGGTGATGCAGCATCCATTGCGCCATGAGGCTGCCACCCCGGCTCACGATGCCTGTCACCCGTCCGGTAACCAAGGGCATGTATTCCAGCAACACGCCGCAATGCACGGTCATGTAATCGACGCCCTGTTTTGCTTGAAGCTCGATGACATCCAGTAGGTCGTCTACTGAAAGATCCTCCACACGCTTCACTCCCTGGATGGCCTGATAGATGGGAACGGTACCAATCGGAACCGGGCTGTTGCGGATGATGGCTTCGCGAATCGCGTTAATATTCCCTCCGGTCGACAGGTCCATAACAGTATCCGCGCCGTATTTGAGGGAAATGCGCAGCTTCTCAAGTTCCTTCTCGATGTTGGAGGTAACCGCTGAGTTTCCGATGTTGGAGTTGACCTTGCACTTGAAATTGATACCGATAGCCATCGGCTCAAGGTTTACGTGATTGATGTTGGCTGGAACAATGGCTCTTCCAATGGCCACTTCATTTCTCACGAATTCCGGTTCGAGGTTCTCGCGCCGAGCCACATATTCCACCTCTTCAGTAACAAGGCCCTGACGCGCATAGTGCATCTGAGTTACGTTGGCCTCGGTCCGGACTGCCACCCATTGAGTTCTCATACCCTTACTCCTTTAGCTCCTTCTCCCAATCGAGTCCCCATTTCTTGCACAGCCCTTTAAACTTGGCTGTGAGCTGCATTTCATGGTCGATTTCTTCCTGGTATAGTTGATCGTAAATCGCTCGGACTTCTGGATCGCTGGCCTCGCTGACGCGCTTCTCATAGAATTCTTTAGCGGAACGCTCGCGATTAACCGCTTCCTTCAATGCCTGCAGAATGGCTGTACGATTTTCTCTCATAAGAAGCTTGATCAGGAAATTTTAAAGCTACCACAAAACAAGAGCGGCAACAAACCGCATCGCAGGCAGGCCCGCCCGCCTGCACGGCAAGCTGCAAAAAGCTTTCAACTGGTTTCAACTCTAGTGTCTCGGAGCGTAGGTTGCTTTCTTAGAACCCTGCCGGCAAGGTGTCCGCTAAATTTGCCGTTTTCAATGGCAACGACCCCATTCACCAGCAGGTAGCGCACTCCTTCTGAATACTGATGGGGATCCTGATAAGTGGCGCGGTCTCGAAAATGCTCCAAATCAAAAATCACCAGGTCGGCATAAAAACTTTCGCGAATCCATCCGCGGTGGGGAATGCGGGCGATCGTTGCCGGTAACGAAGTGGCTGCACGAATTGCAAATGGCAAAGAGATGACACGCTCACGCAGGACGAACTTGCCAATTTTCCTGGGAAAGCTGCCGTAAGCGCGAGGATGAGGTCTTCCTTGTTTCCAGGCATAAGTGGTGCCGTCAGAGGAGGTTGCCACCCAGGCGCAGCGCATAAAGGCCATCACGTCGTCAGGACGCATGCTGAAAGAAAAGACACTGCCTCCTCCCGCCTCTGCGATTCTCAAGGCTGCTTCCTCAAGGGTGACCTTCCAAACCCGAGAGATCTCAAGCAGAGTTTTCCCTTCCAGAGCGCGAATCCCGGCAGAGGAGAGCATCAGCCGCTCAGGACCGCCGCGCCGGTGGATATTCTCTTTCACGGCCAGCCGGATGCTTCGGCGCTCCACGGGATCGTTCAGCCGATGCTTCAGTTGTTTTTCTCCACGCTCTTGGGACCAGGATGGGAAAAGGGCGGCCACAAAGCCGGTCTCGGATGCTTCATAGGGTGGCTGATCGGCAGTTACTTCAATTCCACGCGATTTTGCATTTTCAATTGCTGAAATGACCTGTTTTGAGGATCCCCAGAGCGTGGGCCCAAGCGCTTTAATATGCGAGATGTTTACCGGAACGCCGGACTCTTTTCCAATTTGGAGGGCTTCCTCGAGTGCCTTCAACAATCCCACCGTGTAATCGGACTCGTCTCGCAGGTGAGTGTCATAATAGCCGCCGAGCGCCTTCACCTCGCGGGCCAGGGCTATGATTTCGTCGGTTGTGGCAAAAGAACCTGGCGTGTAATAAAGACCGGTGGAAAGACCGAATGCGCCCTCCGTGATTCCCCGGCGAAGCAGCCGCTTCATCCTTTGGAGCTCTGAAGAACTCGGTCTGCGATCAGACAGTCCCAGTACCTGCTGCCGTAGGGTTCCGTGTCCCACCAAAAGCGCTACGTTTGGGCCGAGGGGTATTTCTTCATAACGCTCCAAGGCTGCGGCAATAGGCCAGGGACTGCTTCCGTCATTGCCGGTGACTACCGTGGTTACACCTTGAGTGAGGTAATTGAGATTGCCCGAAAGCTCCCGCCGCAAGAATGTATGAGCCGTGTGAGTATGGAGGTCAATAAATCCAGGCGCTACGTAGAGGCCCCGCGCGTCAATGACTCTTCGGGCAGTTTTTTGCACACCGGGTTTTCCGATCCAGGCCACCCTTTCCCCAGCGATTCCGATGTCCAGACGTAGCCAGTCGCGACCACTGCCGTCGAAAACTCGTCCTCCCGTGATCAGGAGATCCAGCCTTTTCTGCGACTCGACCTGTTCCCCGGCACAACCCGGCAGAACAAGAAGAGCCACCAGGATGACTGCGCGCTTCCTCATATGCATTACCGCACAAGAGAATACCAAAAAACTTGTCCATAGATTCGGGCGAAGCACAACCGGCAAGTTCCATAATGAAAATCAGGAGCTTTTAACGTTGTCCCGATGCCGCGGTTCTCGAGGATCTCAAGCGCAAACCTTGGGCGGCAGGAATCGACCAGCAGATGTCAGTAAGTGTCCAACGGGCACTGAATATCCCCAGTTCACAAATACGGTAAGGTTGCGAGCGAGGCTTCAGCATCCATGTTAATAAAAAAGACTTTTTTGCCTTGATTCTTTTGTAAATATCTATTAGCGTGAAACAGGAGGACGGTTATGAGTGTCGGAAAAAAAATTCTGCAGGCGCGTTTACGCTCACAACTGACGCAGCAGCAGGTTTCAGAAATGTCCGGGCTGGCGGTCTCTTATCTGTCCCGCGTAGAAAACGGGCGCATCACACCATCCCTAAGAACGCTGAATAGAATTTCACGAGCCCTGGGCGTGCCTGTGGCATCCTTTCTGAGCTCAGAGGTTGTACCCGTGCGCGAAGATCGTTGTCCGGTCTCGCTGTCGGGACGTTGCATGCTGGATTCGTTGTTTGTAGGTCGGGGGCGGCGGCCCAAGATGGAAATAGAAAGTTACTCGCCGCGGCAGCTTGAAATATTGAAAACTTGCAACCTTCTCCTGCAAAAAGGAGACCGGGAAGTGCTTCGTTTTCTAGGTACCGTCATGAATTCCCTCCTCGCTTTGAGCAACTCCAAGCAAAAAATTTAAGGGTGGGCGTTTCAGGTCCTACTTTTTCGGGTAACGTTATCGAGCTCACGGGTCAGTTCCTCGGCATTCTCAGGATTTAAGCTTTCTAAAATCAGATCGATTTTTCCTCTTTTCGTTCGTCTCCTTCTGTTGATTGAGGGGAGCCTATAAAGACGAGAAACGCCAACCCTCCCACCCGGACATGGCACTCGGCTCTGCCAGCCCGCTTTCAAACCGCTGACACGTTGAGTAAAATCGATCGCCCGATGCAAAAGCTCGCGTTTGTCATCCCCTGGTTTGGCCTGGATATTCCCGGAGGCGCTGAATCCCACTGCCGCGAAATGGTCTTCCATTTGAATGGGCGCGGCTTTCCAACTGAGGTGCTCACCACGTGTGTGAAGGAGTTTGCAAGCAACTGGAACCGCAACTATCACGCTCCTGGCGCCTACAGAGAAGGGGGGATCACGGTCCGTCGCTTTGGCGTTCGTCCTGGAAATCATGAGGTGTTCAATGCTTTGAACCGCCGCCTACTCCGAGGAGAAGAGCTGACAGTCCAAGAAGAGCTCCAGTTCATGCGCGAGATCGTTAACAGCGACGAACTGCTTCGATTTATTGAGACCCACGCCCGCGATTACTTTTTCTTCTTTATGCCCTACATGTTCGGTACCACGTTCTGGGGCAGCCAGGTATGCCCGGATCGATCTTTCCTGATTCCCTGTCTTCACGACGAACCGTACGCGCGCATGACTCTCATGCGGCTCATGTTTGAGAAGATCCGGGCCATCCTCTTCAATTCTCCGGCAGAAAAGGCTTTGGCCGAGTCCCTGTTTGACTTAAGTCAAGTCAGCTCGATCGTCATGGGAGAAGGGCTCGAGGTGGGTTTTAACATCAGTCCTGAACGCTGCCCGCTGGAATACCCTTTCATCATTTACGCGGGCCGCAAAGACCAGACAAAAAACGTGGACCTGTTGGTTCGATCCTTTGAGGTCTACAAACAGCAATGTCCTTCAGATCTGAGGCTGGTTTTGATAGGCAGCGGCAAGCTGCCACTTACCGGGGACTGCATCGATTTGGGCTTTGTGGACACGGAGGAGAAAAATACTCTTTTGAGCGCGGCCAGGCTGCTTTGCCAGCCTTCAGTTCACGAAAGCTTTTCCAAATCGATCATGGAGTCGTGGCTTTTCGCCAGGCCCGTGCTTGTCCACGGCGATTGTGACGTCACCCGTGACCATGTGCAGAGAAGCCAAGGCGGCCTATATTTTACGGATTACTACCAATTCGAAGCGGCGCTCGATTACCTGGTTCAGAACGAAGATGAAGCGGCAGAAATGGGCCAGCGAGGAAGGCACTATGTGCTGCAAAACTACACGTGGGACAAAGTGCTGGGCCGCTTTGAACAATGGTTTTCTTCACTCCGGTCGCGATAGTACAATCTGCCCCCATGAGTATCGAAGAAGTTATGGACGAGATCCGACGGAGGGCCGCCGAGCGAAAGAAAGCTCATCCCGAGCTTGAATCGGCGTTCCAGAAACTGCAAGCTTATCCCAAGCGCATCTCCGACAGCCCTTGGGGCGATCTCGACGTTCATCTGCACCATGCCAACCTGAACTTTAATCCCACACAGCTCGCTCCGGAAACACGATTCCAACTGATCAAGAAACTCGTTCTGCGCGTGGCACGGATATATACACACGGCCAGGTTGAGTACAATGCGGCAGTTGCCCGCACGCTCAATGCCATGCGTCTTTGGATGGGGGAAATTGAGCCACTAAAAAAGCTAAGGGAAGAAGTTCAGAAATTGTCTCAGGAGCAATGGGAGATCATCGACCTGGTGCGCAACTTGAACCGTATTCAGCTGGAAGAATCGGCCATTTTGCCCAAGTACAATGTTCACCAGCTCAACCTGATCCGTGCGGAAAGACGCGCGGCCGGGACCTTCTTGAACCCCCTGGCGTTTGCCGAGGAATTTCGAGGTTCGGAAGCGCTGGTAAAGGACAAACAACGCCCATATGTTGAGCTCTTCCATCACCATGAACCTGTCACGGACCTCGCTTGTGGCAGGGGCGAATTTCTTGAGCTTTTAAAAGAGGCAGGCCTTGAGGGAATCGGAGTTGAACAAAGTCCTGCATTAGCCAACTATGTGCGCAGCAAAGGACTTCAAGTTGTCCAACAAGACATGTTCAATTATCTCGACGAACAAGAAAATGATTCCATGGCCGGTATCTTTGCGGCTCAGATTATTGAGCACCTGGATTGGCCTGCGCTTTCCTGCTTTCTAGCCTCGATCCGCCAAAAGCTTGCCCCTGGAGGAATCGTCGTCCTTGAGAGTATCAACCCCGAATGCTTCAATATTTACGCTGAAAGTCTTTATATTGATCCCACTCACGTTCGGCCCTACCACCCGCGGGGAATTCAGTTTTTGTGCCAGAACCTTGGCTTCCTCAGCGCGGAAACCAGGTATGGTTCGCCCGTTCCCGAAAAGAACCGTATTCCCTACTACTCTCCCTATCAAGACTACGCGGTGATTGCCCGACGATGAGCGACAAGCCTCGGGTAACCTTCGTCGTTCAGAGATACGGCTTGGATGTCAGCGGCGGCGCTGAACAACATTGCCGGCGCGTGGCCGAGCGCTTGTGCACGTACTGGGATATCGAGGTCGCCACAACCTGCTCGGCTGACTACATGACCTGGCAGAACGTGTTTCCACCAGGAAAAGAAGAAATCAACGAAGTCTCTGTCCTGCGCTTCCCGGTTGCGGAAGAGCGAGACATGGAAAGCTTCGTCAAGGTCTCGCAACGCATTTTCAGCGAATCCGATGGGGCCGAGCAGGAAAAATGGATGCGAAGCCAGGGCCCTTACTCTCCCGAACTTTTTGACTATTTAAAACAGGTCTATACCCAGCGTGACCTGTTTGTTTTTTTCAGCTATCTTTACGCTCACACTTACTTTGGTTTGCGAGCGGTGGGCCCCAAAGCGGCCCTGGTCCCCATGGCTCACGATGAGCCTCCCATCCGTCTGGGTCTCTATAGAAACGTCTTCCAAAATTGCCGCTATGTGCTCTACAACAGCCCGGAAGAAAAAAAAATTGTAGAACTCCAGTTTGGCAAGCTGCCGGGGGAGATCACCGGAATCGGGTTTGATCCTCCCTCACGCCGTCAAGTTCGCGCCTTGCCGGTTCCTGAGCCTTATGCCGTCTATGTCGGAAGGATCGATCACTCCAAGGGGCTGGGAGATTTGTTCCACTATCTCTCACGCAGCAAAACGCGGCTGCATCTGGCGCTTGCCGGCGAGAATCACATGGACCTCCCGCAAGATCCGCAGGTTCAATATCTCGGCTATATATCTGAAGAGGACAAGTATTCTTTGCTCGAGAATGCGTGCTTTCTAGTCCAGCCGTCCCGCTACGAGAGCCTGGCGATCTCTCTTCTAGAAGCCTGGTCTGTGGCCACGCCTGTCCTCGTCAATGGGAATTCCACGCTGTTACGCGGCCAGTGCGTGAGAAGCGACGGCGGAGTTTTTTACAACAGCGAAGTCGATTTCGTCGAGAAGCTCAATTACCTGCTGGAATCCAAAGCGCGCCGCACTCGGATGGGCCTCTTGGGCCAACGCTATGTCCGAAAGACTTACACGTGGCAGCAGGTTGAGAAAAAGTATTGGAAGGCTCTCGAACTGATCAGGAGCGCGAATTCTTGAGATCTGTCTCGGTTCCAAAGTCTTCCTCGGCAGGCCTCTCTGGAGAGTGAATCTGATGGCAGTTCATCAATTCCTGGCGGGGTTTGCTCGGGGCGATGCAATCAGCTCCGAAGCCGTCGCAATTCAGCGAGCCGTTCGGTCATTCGATCCTGAATCTTCCATCTATGTGTGGCCGGATTATCTGGATCCCAGCGTGGCGGGACACGCGCATTCAGTGGGAGATTACTTACCGTCGCCTCGCCATACCTTGATTTACCACTTCTCTATCGGCAGTCCTGTTTCACGTCTGATTTTAGATTGGCCCGGGCGCAAGTTGATGCTTTATCACAACATCACTCCGGATCATTACCTGAGCCGATATAGCTCGACGATCGCCGACGAGTTGAGAAGGGGCAGAGACGAGCTGCGCCACCTCTCCGAGTGCTTCGATACGGCTATAGCCCATTCAGAGTACAGCCGCCTGGAGCTGGAACAAAACGGATATCGAAACACTGCTGTCATCCCTTTTCTTCTCAACCCGGACAATTACAACATTCCTCCGGATCCGAAAATGAAATCACTGTTTGACGACGATCAAACGAACGTCTTCTTCGTAGGACGCATCGTACCCAACAAGTGTCCTCATGATCTACTGAAGGTCTTCCACGCTTATCAACGAATCAATCCACCTTCCCGGCTGCTGCTCATTGGAGGGCACGAGGCGTTGGAGACCTATTTCTGGAGGCTCCAGCACCTGGTCAAGGTGCTCTCGCTGAGAAACGTCTTTTTTCTCGGTCACGTAAGTCAGGCAGAGCTCCTTGCTCTGTATGAGACGGGAGATGTCTTCGTGTCGATGAGCGAGCACGAAGGATTTTGCGTTCCAATTGTGGAGTGTTTCATGTTCAAAATTCCCGTCATCGCCTACGGAGCTGCATCGATCCCAGAAACTGCCGGAGACGCCGCTCTTTTAGTGCAACACAAGGATTGGCGTGAAATTGCCGAATTGATTAACCGGGTGCAAACTGATTCTGAACTGCGCCAACGACAAGTAACTCGCGGCGAGGAGCGTTTCCAGACCCTCTTTGCACCTGATATCGTCCGTCACAAATGGACTGACTTGATAAACAGCGTCAAACCAGAATGTTCTTGAAGAAAAGTTGCCCCATCCAGAAGTCCAATAATAGCGAAACAACCAGGACTGGGATCTGGAACCACGGGGAGAAGGATCGAAAAACAATTGCCAACGGTAGGAGAGTCGATTCAGAGCGACATAGACTCAATGGAATATCACCTATTAACGGCGTTCCGCTGACGTAGGGAACCAGCCAAAAAAATATGGCGTACATCACCAAAATAAGGTTAAGAGACTCGACTGCCCTCCGTCTTAAAGTGACAAACGCCAGACATGCCGCAATCAAGCCCAGCATAAAAAAACTTTGACTGGCCACAATCACTCTGGGGGAAAGCCCCAAAGGAGCCCTAACTTTCTCAAAGATTTCGGAGAGCCCAACGAACCTAGCATTTGCAACAACTCGGCCTCCCCCGCCCTCTTCTGCAGAAACGAAAAACCCGTTTCGCGCCCGCAATGAAATCACACCCCCGGCTGCGATCACCGCAAATTTTTCCGCTTGGTTCACAGTGGCGCTTTTTGCAAACAAGGGGTGGGACGGCTGCTCCGATACAGAGACGTAGTTTCCGGATTCGCTCCGGAGCAGAACCTCTCTTGTAGACACGGGAATCAGCTCGAAGATTTCCCACTCTCGCAATTCCCGGCGGTTGGCAACCAGCGGACCGTTGCTGCCACCCTCAACGCAGACATAGTCGCCATTTTGTGCTCTGAGGCCGATGCGCTCGCTAAAAAGCGGCTGGACCGTGAACTTAAAAGTCGAGATGGGGTTATGAAGACCATGACCATACTTTGCTTGGACTTTGAAGAAAGCATCCCAGGCTCCGACCGTAAGCGAATGCAGAAGCAAAACAGCCAACAAACCGCCAGCCGTGAGCAGAGCGACAGTCACCGCCCGAAAAAACTTACGTTTGTAGTCCGATTTGCGTACCCACTCATAAAGAAAGAAAACCGGCGCAAGAACAAACCCGGTTGAATAAGTAAAGGAAGCGGCCGCTCCAAAGAGTCCGGCGATTACGATCCTTCCACGGCGAACGAAATGGATCGCAAGGAGCGAAAAGAATGTGAACGCGGACACCGGAAAAACTGCATAGTGATAGATTTGCCCGGGGAGGAAAGATACCAGCAGCATGACCAAGGCATTTCTGATCTTCCATTCCCCCTCGAGAAAACAATTCCAGACTATTGCCAGCGTAAGAAAATGGAATAGAAAAGACAGCGTCACTGCGGCCGGAACTCGCTCGAGCCCGATCGCAGTCAGAGCGCGGATCATCCACGGATAGGCCGGAAACCAACCGGTGTTGCCACACCATCCCTGGAGCGGCGGCGAACAGGGAAAAAGTTCGTAACCTTTTTTGGCAATCTCCAGGTAAAGAGCGGAGTCCCAATGGCTCCAGGAGTGCACGGAGAAAAAATCCACTCCCGCCTTCGAACTTGCCCACCATAAAGGAACAAACGAGATCAAAAACACCACGAACGGAATAAGCAACCTGGATTGCGCCCATTTTGCCCACTGCTTCATTGTTGATTGACCTATCGCTGGTCTCAGTTGGCAGCTACCTGGATCTCCCTTTCGATTCCTCCCCGAATCCAACCCATTCCTTCGTCGACCAGGTCCAGGCGCAACAAATAGGTGCCCTGATCCGGAGGCAGCGACAGCTGCGCGTCGATGACGGTTTCTTCACCGAGATAAAGGGCCCGTGGCAGCTCAAAGCGTTCTGACCTCCAAATTTCCCTTCCGTTTAAATACCATCGAGAGCCGAGCCGTACCGAGCCCACGCCTTTAGGACCATACCGCAGCCAGATGGCCTGGCCGTTGTTTTTTACCCTTACGCGAGCTCGAATTTGTGACCCTCGATGTTCAAAGTCTACCAGCTCGATTTGGGGATTCAATTCCGTGGTGCTTCGAGAAGTCGGCACAGGAAAGGTTAAGGGATCTCCAAGAATTGTTGTCTCTGCAATCGACCACCACCTGAAGGGATCATAGGTGGTAAGCCGCAATTGGATATAGCGCCCTTCGGTGGGCGGCCAGAGGACGGCGTAAAAGTCCTCGGCCGGCGTCGAATGACGCCGGCCGTTCAGCATGACTGCAAATTTCAGGTTTTGGATCCTTCTCCAGTCTTGTCCATCAGGCGATATGTAAACTTCCAAACCGCGCGGATAATCCTCGGTGGCGGGGCCAAGATGAAGGACAACCCCCCGGCTCCTGACCTGCTGAAGCACGTCGATCTGATAATCAAGCGCCGGTGTTTGAGTAACGGAGCTGTACCAGTAAGTGGTTAGATCTCCGTCCGCCGAATGATAGCCAATCTCTTCATTGATCGAGCAGCGCAGAACGACGGGATGATCCTTCAGCTGGATCAGTCCTCTGCTGTACACGTCCGCACCCCACTCGGTTACGTAAACCGAATGCTGCGCAGAGATCCCGCGACCCTGGATGGTGACTTGATACTGCCCTGGAGTAGAAGGAGTTTCCAGGGGAAAGGTAACCCACCGTTCACCCTGAATTGCCAGCGGCATTACCAGCGATGATTCGGTCACAAACCGCTCCGGACCATTCCATGCAATTTCAATGGGCAACGCTCCCTCGAGCTTTCCTCTCCACACGCCGCCATCGGAACGAAAAATCAGGCCGGCGATGATCCGGCTGGCAGGGGAGACGTAATCCAGCCCAAGGCGCACCAGCTGAAGCCTGCCAGGAGCCGCACCCACGTTAATTTCTAAAAGTTGATCTTCCTCAAAGCGCTGGATTTCCTTCAAGTGACCTTCGGCAACCAGACGGTCCCACGGCTCAGGATTCGTGCGGGTACGATGAAGGATGACGTTTGAGACGCCTATGGCTGTGAGATACCTGAGGGTTTCAACCGATAGCGGCCGGCTCAATTCCGAGACAATCTCGTAATAATAGGTAGGGAAAAATCCTGAATGTCCGTTGATAACGGGCTTAAGGTGATATCCGCTGAAATAAACATATTCATGTTCACCGTGCGCCCCGCCCGCCGGTATCTCCACAAGCGCGCCTTTGAAGCTGTGGTCCCTGACCCATCGATACACCGGGGGCAGCTCCTCTCCGAAAGCTACTTTGGTGAGATCGCCAGGCACCACTCGGTATTCGGCAAAAACACCTGCCAATGCGACACCTGCTAAGAGAAGTTCTTTTCTTCGCGATTGCAAAGCCAGCGCGGCCAGAAGGGCCAGCGGCATCATGCCCAGCATCATGATGCGCGAAGGAGCACGCATGGAAGCGAATCCCGGGAGCAGATGGTAGAAGAAGAGGTAAGGTAGCGGAAACTTCTGGTGGACACCCCACCATACGAGAACCGGGCCCAGAGCCATAAGGGCGGCAAACAGCATCAGGAAGGCACTCGAAATCACAATGAACTTTTGGGAGCGAAACTTCCGAACCAGGGCAACCGGAACCAGCGCGAGGGGAAGAAAGCCCGTAAAAAGCATCTTTTCCGCGGCTCCCTGCAGCGACTCAAAAGGCTTCAGCCACTCTCCATAAAGCCAGTTTTGACCAGGGACGCTAAGAAAGCTTTTGGCAGCGTCGGCTGAGTAGCTCACAACTTCCCCCAGTTCTCGGGTGAAACCGAAAAAGTTCTTTAGATACAGGTAAGGATATGCAAAAGGAAATATCAGAACCACGATCAGGACAGGAGCCAGCAGGTCTCTTCTCCATGGCCACAACCTCTGCCACAAGTGAAATAGAACGTAGTAAACCGCCAAAATCAAAAGCAGGAAATATCCCATGTAAAACGAGGCCCAGGTCTGCAAAGCCGCGAAGAGACTCAGCAGGACAAGGTCCCTGGATTGCCGCTCTTTCAAATAACAGTCAAGGAACAGAAACGCCGGGGGCGACCAGTACAGATTGAGGAGCTGAAGATGGCCGATATGTGCAAAACGGGCGGGGAAAAAAGCAAAGATGAATCCGGCAACCAGAGAAGGCCCATAAGCTCGCGTGGTGTAATAGGCAAGTAAGAACATGGCAAACCCGCTCAGCGCGAAGGAGAGAAAAAGGACCAGATTATACGCGAAGACAGGATTTTGGGTCAGCCCGTAAGCCGGCCCAAAGATGAGCAGGTTCGGGAACATGTGGTCTGAAAGCGCAAGGGTCTGCGGGGCGGGATAGAAGATATTTGCATCAAAAAAGCTGAGGACCTTTCCATGCGTGATCGCATGATACCCCCACATCAGGATCCACGTGTTGAGCAGCGGATCGCCCCGCCCGCCGGGCATGGCATCCCATCCATCCCGCGCCAGCGGCCAGGTCATGATGACGCTAACGCAAAGAAAAAAGACCAGAGCACCGGCGTATTTCACGGTGCATCAGTCTACCCCAATTCTAATGTGATTTGGCTGGGATTCAGGTGGTTTAGGGACTGCCCCAGATGTGATTGAGCTGCACCGTGCGTCGACTGTTGGGGAATACCTGGTACCTTCTGACAATCTGCCGCCCGTCTTCAGTCATCAACTTCAAGGTCACATTTGCCGTCCGGTTGGAGGTGTTCATGAAGAGCACGTACGTGCGATAAAGATTCGTGGAGCCGCTGGCCATGTACCAGTTGGTGGACAGTGCGTTGACCCCTGGGCTGTTGTGCCCGTCCACATTGACCAGCCGGCCAAAGGACATGTCACTGTTCCAGTACATGGCACGTTCCACAATAATGTCCAAATCACTTTCCACCTTGACGGAAATATTTGCGAACTCCAACCCGGGGATACGCCGGACTTCAATTGTTTTGCGGCTGTTGGGGGCCAAGTCGTACTGTTCTACAAGGGGAGCTGCGCCCTCTCTCAGCCAGGTGACGGTCGCCCTTGCGGTAGCAGCGTTCGGATTCATTAAGAGAACCCACAGCTTCCATCCGGCGGTGGAGCCTTCCGCCAGGTACCAGAGCTTCCGGGGCCGCTCAATCCCCATGGTGGTGTGACCGCCGATATCATTGATCTCCTCACCCCCAGGGTTGGCGTTCCAATGCATGGTTCGCTCCACCGCAATAGGAATGTTAGATGTTGCCCAGAGCGAAACGTTTGCAAAGGGCAAAATGCTGTTGACAAAAACAGTTTTGTTTTTGAGCGGCCCGAGTGAGAAGGTCTCGGAAACAGGAGCTGCACCCTCAAGAAGGTAATTAAAGGTCACCGTACCCGTGCTGCTGGAACTCGGGTTCATCACGACATACCAGAGCTTCCAACCGGCAGTTGAGCCTTCAGCCAGATACCATTGAGTCAGTGCCTGAGGAGTTCCCGTGGTTCCCGCCCCTCCGATAGGGTTGACGGTTTGTCCTTGAATGGTTCCGGACCAGGACATTAGCTTTTCGGACACGATACCGATGTTCGACGTCACCACAACGGAGATGTCCTTGTTTGCCAGTCGTGAGTCGTCGTTGACGGTGATGGTCTTCCGAGTAGCGGGGCCGAGCGTGAAGCTATCCTGGACGGGAGATCCCCCTTGTATCAAATAGTTGACTTGCACGGAGGCACTGTTTCTCTCATCCGGGTTCATGAGAAGCAACTGAATGCGGTATCGCTGTGTGTTCACATTGGGAAAGTACCAGTTCAGGCTAGTCGCATTCGACCCGACCGAATTTGAACCAAATGCGTTGTGGATTTTTTCACCATTGACAAACGCGTCGATGTATTCGGCTTTTTCCACAATTATGGGGGTATCCGAAGAGGCCTGAATAGACATGTTCCCACCCAGCGAATCCTTGGCCACTGGCGCGTACACTCCATTGCGGTCGGCGTTTTTACGGAACAATGGCCAGTTCGCGCTGGTCCAAGTGCCCCCCATCCAGCGATAAATCCTCGTTCCGGCCGGGTCGGGACCCGTCGTTGTAAAGGGAACAACCAGGATGATATCCGTCCAGCCATCATTGTCGATGTCCCCAATGGCGGCGCTGTTGCCGATGTGGTACGACATCACCGTCGATTCTCCCGTCCCGAAGCCCGGAACCAGCTTTCCGTCTTTATTTATGGCGTACAAAGTGTTGCTGACGCCAAGCACTACTTCCTGACTCCCGTCGCCGTCGACGTCTCCGATCACCGGAGAAGAGGCAATATCGGCGTTGGGCACACCGGGATTGGGCTCCACCGGCCAGCCAGGCAGAAGATTCCCGTTTTTATCCCAGGCATACACGTAGCCGTTATGAGCCGCAGCAACAATGTCGGGTGAACCATCTCCGTTCAAATCGCCCACTGCGGGCGATGTAAATACGTAATCGGGCAGGCTGGCGAACGTTCCGTCGGAGCTCAAATAGCCGGAACCGTCGCTTCGGAATACGTACAACTTGGATGGCACTCCGGTGTAAAAGTGTCCGTTGCCTACGATGATCTCCAACTTCCCGTCATTATCGAGGTCTGCCAGCGCCGGCGAAGACCAGATCACCTGCTGCGTGCCCTTGTGCCACCGTGAATTTTCACGGGAGCCGTCTGAGTTCATCACTCGCAGCGTTCCTCCTGCAGGGAATTCCCCGCCTGGTGAACTATCGCCGCCAATAACGATCTCCATGTCGCCATCGCCTTGTAGGTCCGCAACCGCAGGGGATGACCACACCGAATCTTCATTGTTTCGAGGCCATTCGGGAGGATCTTCTTCAACACGGCCGTCTTCATCATCATCGGCGAGGTTGCCTTCATCTACTTGGAAATCACCATCGTCGTCGACTCCGCAAAGGCCCGGGCATCCGTCTCCCTTATAAGGAGCGGGAGTAATGTCTCCTACGCCATCTTCGTCCACGCGCTCGTCCCCGTCGTTGTCGATGCGCAGGAATGGAGAACCGTCCCATTGCAGTGCGTAAATCTGTTGGTCCCAAGCACCAATGATGATTTCTTTGTACCCATCGGCATCGAGATCGGCAATCGCCGGCGTGGAAAACACACCGTCACCGAAGTTATTGCCGTCGGCGTCAAAGGTTCGCTTTTCCCACTGCACGACGCCGGTATTGCTAAAGACAACAATCCCCCCGTGTTCCGGATTGTGACCAGGCTCATTGGTACCCACGCCAACCACAACTTCAGGTTTTCCGTCGTTGTTGAGATCCCCTACAGCAGGCGAGGAATTGATGGATGAGCCTGAAGGAGCTTTGGCCTGCCACATAAGCGTTCCGTCCGCACGGTAGGCAAAAACGTTACCACTCAAGCTGCCCACCACGATTTCTTTAACGCCATCCCCGTCCAGATCAGCTAGGGCAGGTGAGGAGTGTTTTACGTAGTTGGTGCCGCCGGTACCCGGAATAGTAACCGGCCAACCGGAAAGGAGGTGGGGAAAACCAAAGCGCGCCGCCCCGTTGGTCACCGTGCCGAACCACTGTTCTCTTTTGGCTAGGTTGCCCATGCGATCATCAAAGAGCATTGAGATCATGTTGGACGATGGAAACCCATCGCTTTGTGCGAAATTTGTAAACGTTCCGGATGCAAACTTTGAGATTACTTGACTGTTAGTCCCGAAAACGCCAAAAACAAACCAGAGAGCGCCATCCACATCTTCCCCGATGCCAAAAACAAAGTTATTTCCCAGCCCGCTAGCGGTCGTATAGTTGGTTGCGAAGCTGCTGGATCCTGCCGGTTTAACATAGATGCCCGCTCCATGAGTCCCCGCCCAGATGTTGTTTGAGGAATCAGCGAAAACGGTCCAGACGGTATTCGCGCCGCTCGCGAAGGGGGTCAGGGTCTTCTGAGTCCAGGTGGAGCCGTTCAACTCATAGACGTATCCCCCGTCAGTGCCGAAGTACTTGACCCCGGTGGAGCTGATTGCTATGGAGGTTACGTTGTTGTTGCCGAGACCGCTATTGGAGTTCGTAAATGTGGAAAAACTTCCGCCGCTATATCGAAGAACCCCACTTCCATGGGTGGCAAACCAGAGCGTTCCATTCGACTCGATCGCCACATCGCGAACCAGCGGCGTGTTATTTAACGTGGTCCATGAAGAACCATCAAAGCGGGCAATCCCAGCTTCCGTTGCTGCCCACACATTGCCCGAAGAATCAATCGCCAAGGCGTTGACGTTGTTGGAGGGAAGACCTTGCGCCGTCGTATAGGTGGTCCACACCCTGCGATCGAAGACACTTATACCTGCTCCATTTTCTGATATAGAGCTTCCTTTTTTGTGTCCCGTAGAGAACCAGAGCCGGCCCTGGCTGTCCTTGAGGATGTCACTGACCCGACTGCTCGCCAGCCCATTGGGCGGGAAATAATAGGTCCAGTCTGCATAACCGCTGACTGATAAGAAACAAAGGAGAACCGCACCGGTGAAAGAAATCCTAAACAAAACGACACCTCATTTATATTTTACTAAAACGGGGTGTGATATCGCTCACGTGCAAGTCTCCCCGCCACCGTGACTTGCCCCAATTCAGCCCGGGTTGGCGAGGCCCGCCTGCTTATTGACACCTGCAGAAGAAATGCCCGCGCCAGGCAAGCTCAGCGCGGTCTGGCATCGGAGCCGCGCGCGGTGAGCAAGCGGCCACTGAGTGCTGAGGACTGAGCAACGATGCTCGCTCAGCACTCAGTCCTGAAAGTGCCTGTCTCTA
>JACQSY010000108.1 GCA_016211085.1 Acidobacteriota bacterium
ATACATCGAAGTGTTTTATAACCGTCAGCGGAGGCACTCGTCGTTGGGCTATGTCAGCCCAGCGGAATTTGAAGCCAGCGCTGCTTAACAATGTGTTCATAAAATTAGGGGAAGATCAAGAGCGCTCGCTTACGCTCGCGCCTCTGAAAAGACGTGCCTGAAACGACAACCTTTAGTACGGGTCGACGAATTTTGGTATTTGCGTTGCTACTGTTGTCAATCCTAGCGACAGGTTTGCGCAGCCAACTGAAGAGCACGCTGGCTGTCAACCGTGCAGCCGCAACAGGAATGAAGGAAATATTACGCGCTTCTGCGACAAAGCATCAGGCAACTGACATGGCATTGAACGAGTCAAGCCCCGCCCTGAAGCGGCTTGAAGCCGTACTACGCGACAAGCCGGGGAGTGGAGCAGCCGTGCGATGGGCAGCGCGTCTCGAGTTGGCTCGCGGTAATCACGAAGCAGCACTTCGACTGTTGCGACGCAACTTGCAGGAGCCGGAGGCGGAGCCCTGGCAGCGCTTCATGCTGGGGTGGGTCGCCCACACCGCAGGGAATCCCCATGAGGCAGTAGCCGAATGGACGAAACTCAGAAATTCGCAGCAGGTGCTAAACGCTCTGGCCGATCAAACCGTCGCTGAGGGAGACCTTGAAAAGGCGCTCATCTATCATCGCGCGGCCGTCCGGCTGCACCCTCACTCCGCCAATGCGAGATTAAAATTGGCCGAGGCCCTTTTCAAATCCGGGGCCGGGACCGAAGCGCTCGAGCATTACCAGAAAGGCTTTCAGCTTGGTGAGGTAACCGCAGTAAATCTGGGAGAGGCAGCGTATCACCAGGGCGAGATCCTGCGGGAACAGGGGCGCTATCAAGAAGCGATCACGTCTTTTAAGACGGCCTTGAAATTCCACCCGAACTATGCCTGGTATCTGGTCGGATTGGGCAAGGCTTATGCATCCATGGGTGACTCTGGTGCTGCGGAGCGCTGGTTCCAAGAGACCATACGAGTTGCCCCCTCCTTGGCTTTCTCCTATGCCGAATTTGGCAGCTATTACCGGTCGCGGGGTGATCTAAAAAAAGCCATCGAAAAATACGAGCAAGCCATCCGGGTGCAGCCTGAATGTCCCGGCTACTACTACGAAAATCTCGGCTCCCTGTATCTTGATACGGAAAAGTACGACGCGGCCGTTCAAGCTCTTGAACAAGCTGTACGCATTGATCCGGATCAACCTTATTACAAGCAGCGACTGGCGGAGGCGCAAGCGGCAGCAGCTCGCTAGATTGCGACATTGAAGTGAGCAATCAATTTTGGTTTTTAACGACTTGGTTACTCATTTTTTTTGGTGTTCTTTTCCTTTACACACGAATTCTCAAGAACTGGCGCCTCGGTCTTTATGGGCTCCTTATTTTTCTGCCGTTTGCCGGCCTTCCCACCATCTTCCTGTACCCGGCTCCTGCCTGGACCCGGCTGATCAAAGACATTCTTTTTGTCATGCCCCTTTATGGGGCGTTTTTGATGTGGGCGCTGTTTGCCGACAGAGACCGCAAGCAACCCTTCTCCCCACAAAGTTTACACGTACTGCTGGCCTTGCTTGCCTTTTTGATGTTTATCCACCTGTGGAATCCGCGTCTGGCCAACCTGTGGGTGGGACTCATTGGAATCAAATTGTGGCTCTTTTACGTGCCGCTGTTTTATTTAGGCTATCGTTTTCTGGACAAGCCCGAGCGTTTATTCACCGTGGCGAAGGTGATGATGGCCGTGGCGGTGATTCCCGCAACAATCGGAATTGCGGAAGCTGTGGTGATTTATTTCGGCTATTCCGAGGCTGTGTACAAGGTGTACGGAGCCGCGGCTGAATCCGCAACCCAGAATTTTGTCAAACTGGGTATCACGGGCGGCCAACATCTGATCCGCATCCCCAGCACGTTTACCTCGGCTGCCCAATATTCGCTCTTTTTGTTGGGTATGCTTCCGGTGGGCTATGCGCTCTGGCAGGCATCCAGGGACCGTCGGCTCCCGGGTGGCAGAACTTACTTTGGGATTCTGTGCCTGTTGGTGTTGGCGGCTTTGACGTGTGGTTCCAGGGGCGCTCTGTTGCTGGCCCCCCTGTATTTCGCCACCGTCGTTGTTATCGATGGCAGGTGGATCAGCCACTGGAAACTCATCGGTGCCACAACATTGGGGTTTGTTCTTACTGCTTCCTTACTCGGGGTTGCTCCTGGGGATCTTCTTGCTTACGGACTGGACGTGCTGTGGAAATATACCGAGGGGCGACAAAAAGGTGGAGTGATCGGCGAATTTGGTTGGGCTTTTAATCTTACGTGGCTGGGCTGGGGACCTGGGATGAGCTCGGGGCCGGCACGATATGCTTTTAATAATCCGGAGACAGAGCCTACTCCATTGGTTCCCTTTGAAGGTTTTTACGCGAAGACGACTGCGGAACTGGGATTGGCGGGCCTGGCAATTGTTGTAGTTTTTTTTGTCAGGTTATCGCTGGCAGGTTGCCACGTATTGGCACGAGTGCGAGAGCCGATGCTGCGGCCGTTTGCCGTGGCTTTTCTTGCTTTTCTGCTGGTGCAAATCGTCTATCTCGTCAAAGGAGCTTATCTCGACTACGACCCCCTAAACGTTTATTTCTGGCTTTTTGCGGGCATGTTAATGAAGTTACCTGCCCTGTCATCTGTAGCCGCTTCGGAAAGCAGCCTGTTGCGGAGCCGGATGAAAAAAATACTCCCGGGACATGACCTAGCAAATGTGCCGGTACAACCAGGGCGCAGCCTGTGAGATCCAGATAAAGAGATTTTGTGGAATGTTCCGCGGCACTTTAGGCGCGACGACACTCCTTTCTAGCGACTGAAATCCAGGATCTTGCGCATCATCATCTCACATCCTGCGAGGCAGCAGAGCGTCTACCAGTGGCCCCTGGCCATTCAGGAGGCGGGAATTGACGTTAAGTTTGTCACCGGCATTTATTACAAGCCGCATGCATTCCCTTATTCTCTGGTGAAACACCTTCCGGAGCGGTGGCGAGAGGCGGCGACGCAGAACCTGTTGAAACGACAAATCCCCGGCCTTGAACTCACCGCTGTGAATTCATTTCCATGGTTCGAATTTCTGCTCAGGCCCTTCGGCAAGACGGCCCAGTGGAATCGAGCCCATGATCTGCTGGTAGGAGGCATGCTCTTGGGAACGAGTGGCGTGAGAACACCCACCATCGTGCATGCGTTTCAGGAATCGTGTCTCTACACCTTGCGAGCCGCCAAAAAAAGAGGAATCAAAACTGTTGTTGAGGTGACCAACGCGCTCTCTCGCCATCGCATCGTGGCCGAGGAATACCAGAGGCTTGGGTTGAGCCCCGTTTCTGATCGCCCCAGTAATGTCGAAATGGCCGAAGTCTTAGAGGCGGATTACGTCGTGGGGCAGTCCCGGTTCACCGTCAGTTCTCTGTTGGAGTACGGCGTCCCTGCCAGCAAAATCATCCTTCAGCCCCTGGGGGTCGATACCAAACAATTTCAGCCTTCCGTGCGGCAGGGCCCCAAGTCGATTTTCCGTGCCGTTTTTGTAGGCCAGCTCAGCATTCGTAAAGGGCTTCACCACCTGTTAGAAGCGTGGAAATTGCTGAGGCTGCCCAATGCCGAACTCTTGCTTCTTGGCAATCCTATTGATTCTCACGGGCGGGACCTTTTGGCACAGTATGAAGGAACATTTCGGTGGCCTGGGTTCGTGAGTCATGGCGAGCTTCGCCATATTTATCGTGACAGCGACATTTTTGTGTTCCCGTCGCTGGCAGAAGGCTCCGCTAACGCCACCTATGAGGCGCTTGCCAGCGGACTGCCGAGCGTTGTGACGGCCAACGCAGGTAGCGTGGTGCGCGACGGAATTGAAGGTTTTGAAGTGGAGTGCGGAAACATCGAAGCCCTCAAAACCGCGATTGAACGACTTTACAGAGATGCGGACCTGAGAGAGCAGATGGGAGTTGCCGCCAGAAGGCGGGCTGAGCGGTATAGCTGGGGTGAATTCGGAAGACGCCTGGTAAGAATGTATGAGCATATATGCAATTCTGTCCCTGCATCTTCCGTGCTGGACATGTCGGTCCTTTAGTGAGTTTGGGCGGACTTCTCAACTGCGGATGAGCTAATAGGAAGCTTCAATCAAGTAAGGAGAGTTGGGATGAGAATCTTAGTCACCGGTGGCGCTGGTTTCATCGGGTCGCACATTGTGGATCACTACATCGCCAATGGCCACCAAGTCATGGTCGTCGATGACCTCTCAACGGGACGTTTGGAAAACTTGAATCCGGCGGCGGATTTTGTGGAGCTGGACGTCAGGGACCCCGGCATTGAGAAGTTGTTTAAAATGCGGTTCGACGTTGTCAACCATCAGGCGGCCCGAGGAAATGTCCGGGCATCCATGGAAGATCCCATGGTCTACGCCGATGTCAATGTGCGCGGAGGCATCAACCTGTTGGAATGCTGCCGCAAACACGGCGTTAGAAAGTTCATCTATGCGTCGACAGGGGGTTGCGTCTACGGGGAACTTCAATACAAACCAGCCGATGAAAATCACCCCATGGTCCCGCGCGATCCCTATGGCGCCAGCAAGGCGAGCTTTGAATTGTATTTGCCGGTGTACAAACTGAATTACGGGCTGGAATATACGATCTTCCGCTATCCCAATGTTTACGGCCCTCGCCAGGACCCATTGGGCGAGGCGGGAGTCGTGTCGATATTTGCAAGGCAGATGTTGCTCGGCCTGCCGGTTGTTATCAATGGCGATGGCGAGCAGCGGAGGGACTTTGTTTATGTCGAAGATGTGGCGCGCGCCAACGTGATGGCTTTGGCCAGCGATAAAGATACCGTTTACAACCTGGGCCTTGGCAAAGGAGTGACGGTGAATGAAATTTTTCAAGTGCTTCGCGACATCACCTGCTACTCCCAGCCGGCAGGCTACGGCCCCCCCAAGCTGGGCGAGGTTAGAGACAGTTTTCTTGAAGCTTCAAAGATTGCGCGGGAACTGGGCTGGCGTCCACAAACCGATCTAAGGAGCGGGCTTGAGCATACCGTGGAGTTCGTTCGCCAAAAGGAATTGGTGAGAGAGGGGTAAGCTGTGGATCAGGCGGCAAGGCAGCATGAGTTTTTCACCAGAAAAGCTCCAGAGTACGACTCAAATCATGCCAGCGATGAGCATGAGTTTGCACTTTCCTGGTTGGAGGCTTGCATCGAGTACTTCAGATTCGAATCGCTTTTGGAGGTAGGGGCCGGGACTGGGCGCGCCTTGATCCACATCTGGAGGCGCTTTCCCAACTTGCGGTGCCAGGGCATCGAGCCGGTCAAGGCCATGCGCGAGGAGGCCTACGCTAAAGGGCTCCCACCTCATCTCCTGACTCATGGCGATGCTTACCAACTGGATTACGAAGCAGGAGCTTTCGACGTGGTAGCGGAATTCGGAGTTCTGCACCATGTGGCGAGACCTGATCAGGTGGTGGCTGAAATGCTGAGAGTGGCGCGCAAGGCGGTCTTTCTGTCCGATTGCAACAACTTTGGACACGGGAGCTCTGTGGCCCGTTTGATCAAGCTCGCCATGAACCGTTTTCACATCTGGGGACTGTACAATCAGATTCGTACCTTCGGGAAGGGTTACTACGTTTCGGAAGGTGACGGAATTGCTTACTCCTATAGCTTGTTCAACAACTTGCCACAAATTCAAAAGGCTTGTCCGCACGTGTATATGCTCTCCACCACCGGCTCCCAGGTAACCTATGGCGCATTGCTTTCCGCTTCGCACTTCGCGTTGTTGGCGCTGAAGAAGGGTATCAGCTGAGGCGCGCACGGAGCGCAGCGGAGTAAGCGCTCGGGTTCGTTGCTTCAGGAGCGCTCCTTGGCAGTCGCGCCTCTGAAAATGTGCCTGCGCCGAAGCTGATTTAAGTCGCCGCATCGATCGGAGGCGCGCACGGAGCGCAGCGCAGTAAGCGCTCGGGTTCGTTGCAGGGGCGCTCCTTGGCAGTCGCGCCTCTGAAAGAGGTGCCTGCGCCGAAGCTGATTTAAGTCGCCGCATCGATCGGAGGCGCGCACGGAGCGCAGCGCAGTAAGCGCTCGGGTTCGTTGCAGGGGCGCTCCTTGGCAGTCGCGCCTCTGAAAGGTGGCGAATCTGGTCAGACCATAGAACTGTAATGTCTTCAAAGCCTGCTGAAAATACCACCCTGTTTGTAGCGGTCGCTTGGGGTGGACTCGAGAAAATTGGACACCAGATCCCCTATCACTGCAGCCTGATGGAGGCCTGCCGGCGAAACCACTGGGACTTTGAGCTCCTGACTAGCGGACCCTGTTCAGATGCAATGTTGAGCCGCTCGGTAAAAGCGATCTTACCGCCTGGGCCTCCGGCATCTCCGTATACGTCCCATTCATGGTTTTCGCGGCTTGAAAACACGGTGGAGTTCAGCAAGATCCTGCGAAACGAAATTCGCGATCGGCTCCCACAGTATTCCCATGTCATTGTTTTTTGCGAGCAGTTTAACTGGCGCTGGCTACTCCCGCTGCGGTGTGCATTTGTCGGTATCGATCCAGCCCATGTCTCGTTGGGGTTGTTAAGCCGTTATGACATTACCGTCCATGCCAGAAAGATCCAAGTGTTGAAAGTAGCCCGGACCGCTGCATTGCACTTTATTCTGGTGCAATTACTGCGCCGAAAGATCAAGAAAAAACTCCAGATTTTTGCCGATACAATTCCCCTTCAAAAATTAGCTTTGCGGCTCTATCGGCAGCCGGTTTACGTTTTACCCATTCCCCATACACGAATGCTTGGGTCACGCCAACAATTCGTAAAGCAAAACGATGGGATTCGCTTTTGGTGGCCTGCCTTTTATCCTGCCGAAGAGAAGGGATTGACCCTAATAAGGAAATGGGTCCGGGACGCCGCTGAGAATCCCTCTCAGCACGTGGAAGTCTTTGTACCTGAAACCGCCCAGTTGCTGGAATCCTCGCTTAACGTGAAGGTGAACTATTTGCCCCGTTTTCTGGAACGTCAAGATTACTTGAGAATGTTTCAAAACGTGGACGTCATCCTGCTCCCGTTTAGAGAGGACAAGTATAAAAGAGCTTCTTCCGGCATTTTTGTTGAGTCGATAGTTCACAACCGGCCGGTTCTTACCACTGCCGCGTCATGGATGGGATCCGAACTGAAGCGCTTTGGCATGGAGGAATGGTGTTTTGACCCTCGTGAGAGGAAAGATTTCAATCAAATCGTGAGTGCCGCTCTGTCAGTAAACGAAGACGACCCCCGCCGCCAAAAGCTGGTCGCTCACTTTCGGGAGTTTCACAATGAAGAGAGGTTTGCCGGGATTCTCCTGAATGCTTTTACTCCTCCCATGCCTCAGTAGTGGAGGACACCGCCCAGATTGGTCAAACAAACTGGTAGTAATGCACTCCGATTGAAACTCAGCCGCTGAGGGATATGAATGGCTAAACAAAGGAAGTTAAGCACTCGCCTTTATGACTGGCTGCGGCGCCAGGATTGGTTGTACGACGTAGAGCACGATAGCCTGCGGGGCGAGTACCGGCGGCTTGTCCATTTTGCTATGCGTCCTGTAGGCAGAATCTCAGCCGCACGTTACAAAGTGAGCCGCCTGCTGAACAATCATCAACAGCCGATACGCCTCAACCTCGGGAGTGGTCGTCAACCGCTGCCTGGATGGGTCAATATAGACATTAATCCTTTTTCACAAGCGCAACTGTTGTTGGACATCAGGGACCCATGGCCCTTTAAAGAAGGCGACGTAGAAACGATTTACATGCGCCATTTTTTGGAGCACTTTACCGAGGCCGAGGTTCTGGCCATATTGGCTAAGTGCCACCGAGTCCTGCGCACCGGGGGAGGGCTCAGAATCGGCGTTCCCTCGCTCGAATTTGCTATTGGGCAATATCAGAAGAGTGATTTCAGCAGGAGTTCCTGGGTCAGTGCCTATGGTCGAAAGTCGGCGGGACGACAATTCTTTTCATACATCATGGATAACGGAAACCATAAAATCATACTTGACTACGGTTATCTGGCAGAACTGCTGGAGATCTCTCGATTTAAAAATGTACGAAGACTCTGCGGAGGTAAAACTGAGCTCTTCAATTCTGACCTGCTTGCTCCCAAGGACGAACTTGGCGACATCGCGACCCTCTATGTAGAGTGCGTCAAGTAAGTGGAAGTGTTGATGCATCCATTGTGCGCGGTCTCACGATAGCGAGGGTTACAGAAGAAAAATTGAACCAAAAGGCTCACCCATCCAGCAAAAAAAAGGTACGTGTGGCGTACCTTGTCACTCACCCCATTCAGTATCAGGCACCCCTGCTCCGTTTGATTGCTCAGGATCCCAGTATCGATCTTACGGTGTTTTTCTGCAGCCGCTGCTCTGTTAATACTTACCAGGACCCGGAATTTGGCCGAGCCATCAAATGGGACGTGCCCTTGCTGGAGGGATATAAGCACGAATTTCTGCCCGCGCTCTGGGGGCGTGATGAAGCTCCCAGTTTTTTTCGCCCCTTTAATTACGGGCTTTGGCGGAAACTCCGCAAAGGAAAATTTGATTTTCTTTGGGTGCATGGATACGGACGTGCCTACAATCTTTTCGCCATCGCCATCGCGAAGTGCATGAGACTTCCGGTCTTGGTTCGCGATGAGTCCACAGAAACCAGCACGAAACGCGGAGCGCTAAAAGAACGCCTGAGCCGCTTGTTTTTCTGCGTTTTGCGCAATCAAGTCGATAAGTGCCTCGCCATTGGAAGCAGCAATCGGGAATACTACCTGCAGCGAGGGGTGAGACCTGAGAAGATCGTGTTGATGCCGTATGCGGTTAATAACGATTTTTTCCGGGACCGAGCAAGCCAGGCCGAACGAAATCGTGACGCACTTCGTCGGCAATTAGAACTCGACGCCTCACGTCCGGTCATTCTCTATGCGAGCAAGTTCACCGAGCGCAAACGCGCCCGGGATCTGCTTGAGGCTTACACTTTTCTTTCTCCTGACGGCAAAGCCGAGCCGGCACCTTATTTATTGCTCATTGGCGAAGGAACGATGTTGGACTCGCTCAAAAGTCGGGTGGCGGAACGGGGTTGGGATTCGGTGCGTTTTCTTGGTTTCAAAAATCAGACCGAGCTGCCCTCTTACTATGATCTCTGTGATGTTTTTGTCCTGCCTTCATTTAATGAACCCTGGGGGCTGGTCATTAACGAGGTTATGAATGCTTCCAAGGCCGTCATCGTCAGCGATCAGGTGGGGTGCGCCAAGGATCTCGTCAAGGAGGGCCAGAACGGTTGCATTTTTCAAGCAGGAAACGTCCTCGATCTGCACCGTGCATTGTGTCGTGTCCTCGCAGATCGCCAGCGCTGCCGTCAAATGGGACGCAAGAGTTTAGAAATAATTTCGAAATGGAGCTTTGAAGAAGACCTCCGGGGGATTAGAGCGGCACTGGGGCTGCAGGATTAACTTTAGGAGCGCTCGTTGACAGTCGCGCCTCTGAGCAGAACTGGCGATTTGAATTCAAGCTTATTTTTAGACAAGTCCCAATCAGAGGCGCGCCGGAGCGCAGCGGAGTAAGCGCTTGGGTTGGCTTCAGGAGCGCTCCTTAACAGTCGCGCCTCTCAGCAGAACTGGCGTTTGAATTCAAGCTTATTTTTAGACAAGTTCCAATCAGAGGCGCGCACGGAGCGCCAGCGCAGTAAGCGCTTGGGTTGGCTTCAGGAGCGCTCCTTAACACTCACGCCTCTGATGGAACGGTGAAGTAAACGATGTGCGGAATTTGCGGCTGTTTCAACGTTGGTGAAGCGACCGAACCCATCCGCAGAATGTGCGAGGCCATGATCCCCCGCGGTCCGGATTCTTCAGGCTTTTACGCAAACGGAGCGGTGGCCCTCGGCATGCGCCGGCTGAGCATCATCGATCTCAGTACCGGCGAACAGCCGATTTTTAACGAGGACGGCGATATAGCCATCGTTTTTAACGGTGAGATTTTTAATTATCGGGAACTTACCCGCGAACTCATCGCCCTGGGTCACCACTTCAAGACCCATTCAGACACGGAAGCGATTGTTCATGCTTACGAACAATGGGGCACAGAATGCCCTCGTTACCTGCGCGGCCAGTTTGCGTTCCTGATCCATGACATGCGTCCCTGGGTCCGTGCGGAAGTAGGGCCCCAGGGGAAACTGTTTGCTGCGCGCGACCGACTGGGCATCAAGCCGCTCTATTACGCACCCGTACAAAGTGGATTCGTACTGGCTTCTGAAATCAAAGCCTTGCTGGCTTCGTCCCTTGTTGCTCCCCGGATGAATCCATCCAGCCTCCTTCGCTACCTGAAATGGGGATTTATCCCTGGTCCCGAAACCATCCTGGAGGGAGTGCAATTACTCCCGGCGGGGCATACGCTGGTGATCGATGGGAGAGGCGCTCGTGAGAGTTGTTACTGGTCACCTAAGATTTCGAGCGACTCCGCTGGCAACCTGAAAGAGGTGGTGGAAAGGATCCGATCACAACTGGCGGACGCCGTCAAAGCAGAAATGACCGCCGACGTTCCGGTCGGCGCCTTTTTGAGCGGAGGGTTGGACTCCAGCGTCCTGGTGGCGCTCATGTCCAGATTTTCTGGCGGAGACCTGCGCACTTTTTCTATCAGCTTCAACGAAGGAGCGTACAGCGAGGCGGCGTACGCCCGGTCAGTAGCCCGGCAGTTGGGAACAAACCACCACGATTGCAGAGTCACGGCATCTGACGTGCTCAAGGAGTTTCCGAAATTCATAGCGGCGCTTGACCAGCCCTCTACGGATGGTCTGAATACCTACTTTGTTTCCAAGTTCACGCACGAATCAGGCGCCAAGGTTGCTCTTTCGGGTCTTGGCGGCGATGAGCTTTTTGGAGGTTATAGCTCCTTTCGGCAATTGCCTTTATTCTCGCGCCTGATTCGCTTACTTCACGTCCTACCCGGCTCCACCAGGGCCGCTCAGCTGCTTACCGAGACGGAAAATTGGGACGGAGCGCGTAGAAAGCTTAATGCCGCGCTGGAAGGCGAAGGCAGCATTGGTGAATTATTTGCCATCAGGCGCGGCCTTTTCCTGGAAAGAGAGCGAGCGCGTCTGCTTGCTCCCGAATGGCTACAGACCTTGAATTCTTGTGAGGCAACCACCCTTTGTAAATCGGTCGGAAGCACCGCAGGAGCCTGGAATCAGGTGAGTCTTCTGGAGATGAGCCTGTACATGCGAGAGCAATTACTCCGCGACACCGATTGCCTTGCGATGGCCCACTCGCTTGAAGTGCGTGTGCCGCTCATCGACTATCTTTTGGTGGAGTACGTGCTGAGTGTGCCCGAGCACCTCAAGAATAGCGGCAAAGGTCTTAAGCCCCTGCTCTTGGAAGCAGCACGAAATCTCGTGCCTGAGGAAGTGCGGCAGAGAAGCAAGCAAGGGTTTGTTTTTCCGCTTGCCGAATGGTTAAGAGGCGAGTTGAAACCGCTGGCGCAGGAGGTGCTTTTTTCCCCGCCCTCAGAGCTGTTTCGCTCGGACGCTTTGAATCAGCTATGGCATGGCTTCTTGCACGGTGAGGTCAACCATACACGCATCTGGGGCCTGGTGGTTCTCCTGCGGTGGCTCGATCAGCATGGAGTACAGCCGGTGTCCTCCAAAAGCAATGCGGCCCTGCCAGGACGGATTTACTCGGCACAGCCAAAAGTAGATACAAAAAACCATGAGGTCAAGCGTGTGCTCGTGTATAAGCTGGGAAGCATTGGAGATACCGTCGTCGCTTTGCCTTGCTTCCATTTGATTGCTCGAGTTTTCCCGCGAGCGGAACGGCGGCTTCTCACCGCCCGGCCCGTGAGCGACAGGGAAACCTCGGCGCGCTCAGTGCTTGGCGATTCCGGCCTGATTCATAACTACTTTTTGTATCCGGCTGGCACACGAGACGTGCGGGAATTGTTTTTGATCTGGCGTCAATTGAGGAAGTGGCGGCCTCAGCTGATGGTGTACCTGATGGAGCCGCGCAGCCTGGCGGCCGCCTGGCGGGATTTTGTGTTTTTCAAGCTCTGCGGCATTCCCCGGATTATGGGTACTCCGCTGACTCGTGGATTGTCTACACATCGCCGGCTCAACGGTGCCACCTACGAGAGCGAGGCGGCTCGCCTGGCGCGCTGCCTTTCTGGTCTGGGAGATGCCCGGTTAGAAGAGGCTGTGAGCTGGGATCTGATTTTGTCTTCCCGAGAGCGAAACGAGGCGGACGCTGCATTGAAGGGATGGAATTCGCAGCCCTTTATCGCTTGTAACGCTGGAGCCAAAGTAGACGTCAAAGACTGGGGGGAAGCCAAGTGGTCCATCCTTTTGCGCCGGCTTGGAGAGCGCTGTTCTCAATTGGGGCTGGTTATGTTGGGTGCATCTGCGGAAGCAGAGCGAGCCGAGAGACTTCGCCAACTGTGGCCGGCTCCCTCGCTGAACCTGTGCGGCAGGATTTCACCCCGAGTCAGCGCGGCAGTTATCGAAAGATCTACGTTATACCTGGGACATGACGGTGGTCCCATGCATCTGGCTGCCGCCGTCGGCACACCCTGTGTGGCCATTTTTAGCGCCCGCAGCAAACCCGGCGTTTGGTTTCCACGCGGCTCCGCGCACAGCGTAATTTATCATCAGACTCATTGCCACGGGTGCAGCCTGTCCGAGTGTGCTGTGTACCGTAAACAGTGCATCGAATCCATTACCCCCGAAGAGGTGCTGGCCGCCTGCGAACAACAGCTTGGCGCATCGAAAGTCACTCTTAAGGCTGCGGAACTCTTTTCGCACAGTCCTGATTGAGCTTGCTGACCCGGGAAAGTTCTCGCCTAAAAATTCTTCATGTGGCGCCTAGCTTTGCGCCTAGAGACGGAGGACCCTACCAGGCAATGCAAGGTATGGGAAAAGCATTGGCGCAGCGCGGACACCACGTGGTGCTGTACACCACCGATGTGAACGGACCCGGCACTCTCAATCCCTTGCGCGGTTCGACGCGTCTTGACGTTGTCACCAATCAGCCTACCTTCACCGATGGCTATGAGGTCTGGTACTTCCCGGTGGATTGGCCGTCACGATGGCGCTGTTCGTGGCCTCTCGCCCGCAGGCTCGCGAAGACCGTTCGAGATTTTGACGTGGTTCACATTCACACGCTGTACGCTTTTACCAGTCAGGTTGCCGCGTTTTTTTCACGCAGGGCGGGAGTACCTTACTTGATTCGTTTTCACGGCACGCTGGATCCTTTTTTAAGACGAAAGAGCCGGGCCAAAAAGTGGCTGTATGATGCTTTGTGGCAAAAAAGCGATATCGACCGCGCGGCCGCAATCCACTACACGGCCCAGGATGAAATGGAGTTGGCTGCACCGCTGGGCTTTAAGGCTTCGGGAATTGTAGTTCCCTTGGGACTCGATCTGGACTCTTATCGGATTTGTCCGGAGCGAGGGGAGTTCCGGTCGAAACATCTCCACAACTGGAAGGGTCCGGTGGTCCTTTACCTCGGCCGCATCAATTTCAAGAAAGGCCTGGAAGTCCTGATCGATGCTTTCGCAGCCCTCTGCGCCGGCCGCAGAGATACATGCCTGGCGATTGTGGGGCACCCCGATCCTGACGGGTACGCTGATTCCATTCGCCGGCGGGCAGCCGCCAGTGGAGCAGCCGATCGCATCTTTTTCACCGGACCGTTGTTTGGGAGAGAAAAGCTGGAGGCATTGGCAGACGCGGACATCTGGGCCTTGCCTTCTCACACTGAGAACTTTGGCGTGGCGGTGGTGGAGGCCATGGCGATGGGCCTTCCGGTGATCGTAAGTCACAACGTAGCAATCCACCACGAGATTTCCCGCTCCGGCGCAGGCCTGGTCGTGTCCTGCGACCCCGCCGATGTGAAGTCAGCTCTGGAAAAGCTTCTCGAAAATCCGTCACAACGTGGCGTCATGGGAGCGAACGGAAGAGCGTTGGTCCGGGAGAAATATTCGTTGCAGCAGGTGGGAAAGAGTCTGGAACAGGCCTATTTGAATATTGTGCAGCGAAATGGAACTTTACTGAATAGCTGCGCTTAAATCATCAGTTCTCTTGCCGGCGCCATCGGAGGCGCGCACGAAGCGCCAGCGGAGTAAGCGCTCGCGTTCGTTGCACCGGGAGCGCTCACTGACGTTCGCGCCTCTGAACTAGGGTGGTTTGCATCACATCACGGGTATAAGTCGGGCTCTTGTCCCCCACTTTCATTGCCTCTTACGAAATGTTCCAACAACTCCCCTTGCTGATAAATAACGTATTCAATTGCGGCCGAAAGCTGCGCGTGTGTCCAAAGGTAAACGGTGCTTCCATGACGAGTCCACCGCCTGCATTGGCTCTCAACACCATTGAGGCTACGGCTCGCAGATGCTTTAAATGCAAGCAGGATTTTTTCTGGCGCTGTTTCCCCACTAACCACGATGTGAACGTGAGTGGTTCGAACGTGGGCTGCGTGGAGTGTCCAACGTTTATAAGATGCGACCTCACGGAGTGTCCTCAAAATGATCTCACGCCGGTTGGGGCTTAGTTTATAAGGCTTGTGTCGCATGCATTGTGTTTCCCACCGCTTCCTGCTGGGACTTGGGTCAAGCAATGGAGTGCCGTATTGTCGATGGGCGGCGTCAACTGAACCCCTCACGTGCCCGTGAAGGTGAGCCCCGTACGCAGTGAAAGTGATCATGTAGGCCAATGGCTGCACACTATTAAAACGCACAGAAGTAATTAATCGATGAACTTTCAACTAAATTTTTTGCCGGTGCCATCGGAGGCGCGCACGAAGCGTCAGCGGAGTAAGCGCTCGCGTTCGTTGCACCCGGAGCGCTCACTGACGTTCGCGCCTCTGTTCGGTTATGCCTCTGACAGTGCTGGTGCCATCGGAGGCGCGCACGAAGCGCAGCGCAGTAAGCGCTCGCGTTCGTTGCACCGGGAGCGCTCACTGACGTTCGCGCCTCTGTTCGGTTATGCCTCTGACAGTGCTGGTGCCATCGGAGGCGCGCACGAAGCGTCAGCGCAGTAAGCGCTCGCGTTCGTTGCACCGGGAGCGCTCACTGACGTTCGCGCCTCTGTTCGGTTGCGTTTCTTTAGCCTGTGCTTGAAGATGCATAATTTTTCCGCTGTCATTCTGACCTATAACGAAGAGACCAATATTGAAAGCTGCCTGCACAGCCTCTCCGGATGGTGCCCGGAGATCTTTATTGTGGACAGCGGCAGCACCGACCAGACACTGGCCATTTGCCGGCGCTACACCGAGCGAATCTACAACCATCCCTACACCGATCATGCAAGCCAGTGGGACTGGGCGCTCAAGAACCTTCCGCTAACCACGGAATGGGTCATGCCGCTTGACGCCGATCACGTGGTCACGGAACCGCTGAGAAAAGAGATCCTTCGGGTGTTGGAAAATCCACAGCCCGGCATCGACGGCTACTATGCGCAGCACCGTTATTTTTTCTGGGGTGCGCCGATGCGGGGCTTTAAACCGTACACTCTCTGCCTGTTCCGTCGACTGAAAACCCGGCTGGATCCCAGTGAATTGGTAGATTTTCGTTTTTTAGTGAACGGCAAGACTGCAAAGCTGCGGGGGGCCCTTCACGAGGACAACCAAAAAGAAAGATCTCTTGATTTTTGGATTGACAAGCATCAACGCTTTGCCTCCCGGATCGCCATCGAAGAGGTTTTGCGTACCCATGGCCTCATACAATGGTCGTTAAAACCGAGGCTTTTCGGAAATCCGGATGAATCCATCCTGTGGATCAAAAGCCGGTGGTATGCGTTGCCACTGTACCTTCGTCCCTGCCTTTATTTCTTTTACCGCTATTTCTTGAGGTTGGGATTCCTTGATGGAAAGGTGGGGTTTCTTTACCACTTTTTGCAGGCTCTTTGGTTTCGCCTGTTGATCGATGCAAAGATCATGGAATTGAGGGGACGCCTGCGACGAGGCGACGTCTCGCTCGAAGAGATCAGGTTGTCATTTCAGCACAAGTTTTGATGGCAGCGCCCAGGCGCCGGTCACATCGTTCCTAATTTTCCACCCAATGGATAGCTGGTCTAAAGGACTAGTACGCCGGATACTGCCGGGGAAGATTAAAAAGCATCGCATTCTGGCGGGGCCTCTGCGCGGTAAGCACATCGTCACCTCCTGGCACGATTATCCCGCTGCAATATTAGGACGCACTGAGAAGGCCCTTCTGGAATGGTTCGAGAAGAATGTGCGTGCCGGAGAGACGTGGCTGGACGTCGGGGCTCATTATGGATACACGGCCATTGCCCTCAGTGAGTTGGTGGGCGGTGAGGGTAGGGTTTTCGCATTTGAACCGGTGCTTGAGACAGCCGGGCACCTGGCGGAAACCCGTGCTTTAAACCGTCTTTTCCAACTTCGTGTGCTGCCGATGGGCCTGGCGAACCCTGAAGAGCTGCGATCCTTGCAGATGAATTTGGAAAGAGGGATGGCCGAGGCATTCAACCGGGACGGCCATTCCGAGACGATCATGGTGGCGCGTCTGGACTGGCTGTGGCCTCGGATATGTGGTGCGAATGAAAGAATCGACGGCGTCAAGATCGACGTGCAGGGGATGGAAATTGAGACCCTTTATGGAATGGCACACTTGTGTTGGACGTTTCGACCTAAACTAGTTGTTGAGATTCATCGGGGAGTGGACCATAATCATCTCCTGAACGTCATTGGGGAGCTGGGTTACCGTCGCTCCGGTTTTGCGATTGAAGGAGGGGGAAAGGAAATCGTTGCGGACTATCTCTGTGACCAGAGCTACGCCTTCAGGCCCGCGTAAGCCTTTCTAGCATCACGGAACGAATCCCGATTTTTTCAACCTCCCCACAGTACCTGTAAGCGGGCGCTGCATGAAGAACGGCGGACCTTTTAAACAGGGAGACAGGCGTTTACTTGATGACGTCCTAAAAGCACCACATCTCGGCCGGGCAGAAGAGATGAACGTTTTATTGCTCACGATCAACTATGCTCCGGAGCCGACCGGCTTTGCTCCCCACACCACAGCTCTTTGTGAGCATCTCGTCACGCAGGGGCATGCAGTGACCGTACTGACGGGTTTCCCCTTTGCACCGTACTGGAAACGATGGCCGGAGTATCGGAGGCGTTGGGCCGCTCAGGAATGTGCCAATGGTATCACTCTCATCCGCTTGACCCATTTTATCCCTCGGCGCCCCGGGCGGCTGCTCGACCGGCTTCTCATGGAGGGGAGTTTTGCTCTGGCGGCCGGTTTCCTGGCGCTTTTCCGGCTTCGAACCCGCCCGGATGTCATCCTTTATGTGGGTGCGCAGCCCAGCATTGCCATGCTGGCCACCCTACTTGCTTCGATGTGGCGTGTGCCCTGCGTTGTCAAAATTACCGACTTGGCCGCCCAGGCCGCCGCCGATGTAGGAATTGTAAAGATGCCATGGCTCACCGGAGCTTTGAAGGCCTTCGAATACAGGGCGTACTCACAAGCTGACGGAGCCATTGTTTTGTGCTCCAGTTTTCGCCAGTCGCTGCTGGCCGACCATTATCCCGCCGACCAGATTCGCGTGATTTGCGATTCAGTCGACCTCAACGAAATTGGTCCGGGCGCTGATGGCAGGGGATTTCGCCGCGAGCATCAGCTTAAGGATGGCGACTTCGTAGTGCTGTACTCGGGAAGCATGGGCGCCAAGCAGGGACTCGCCAATGTCATTGAGGCGGCAACATTGTTCAATGGGTGTGACGCAACCAAGTGGGTGATCGTGGGAGAGGGCGAACTGAAAGCTCAACTGGAGAAACTTGTCCGCGAATACAAGCTCTCCGAAAAGGTCCGTCTCCTTCCTTTGCAACCGCGGGAAAAGATGTCGGCCATGTTCTCTGCTGCGGATATCCTACTGCTCAATCAATTAACCAGTGTGAAAGATACGGTGATTCCTTCCAAGCTGCTCACCTATATGGCCGCCGGAAAACCGGTGTTGGCGGCGGTGAATGCATCCAGCCAGGCTGGTGCCCTGCTGCGTGAGTCCGGCGGAGGAATGATCGTTAAGCCGGAAGATCCATCGGCGTTGGCTCATGCTGTGAACGAGCTTCAAAAAGACCGTGCTTTGCTGGATACCTGGGGACGCCGAAACCGTTTGTATGCGGAAACGCATTTTGATCGCCAAAAGATTGTTGCCGCTCAAGAGAACTTTTTGCTCGACATATTGAAGAAGGCTGGGAAAAGTTCTCGAAGTGCCCGTCCTGTTGATTCACCGGAGACGCTCCATTGACAAAGTTCTTGCGCGTGATTTCCGTCAACAAGCGAGACGCAGTCGAAACTAAGCCGTCCCCTCCGCATTCGGTCCAGTGGGAGGTGCCTCCGAGAGTTGCACATACGATCCCACAAAAGTTCCTCTGGTTTGTGGATGTGCTGTGTCTGTTCCCCTGTTTCTTGATCGCCTACCTTGCCGTGCCGGCATTGTTTCAGGTCTTTAAATCGTGGATGACTTCAATTCAGGTCTTTGCACCCTCCATCATTGGCCCGCTGCTTCCTGAAGGCGTGCAGGCGGAGTTGCCTCCGCCGGCCGATCTTTTGTGGACCTTGGGCGTGTTTGTAATCGCCGGATCTTCCACTTTGACCCTGCTGAACTGTTATGAAAACCCAGCCCAGCTCTCGCGCGCCAGGATCGTCTTCTGCGGCATGATGGCAGGACTGGCCAGTGTCGGTTTATGCGGCTTCCTAACCTTCCTGTTTCGATCGAAAACCAGTCGCTTGTTCGTGGCGCTTTTCGGCGCACTGGCTGTTGTGGGCTTCTCTGCCACTCGTCTGGTCATTCGCACTTATGTGAGGACTCGGCTTGAGGCGGGGCGTTATGCTCGAAACGTGGTGCTGGTGGGGCCTAGCAGCCTGAGGTCTCTCTTCCTGGGACGAATGCGTCAAATCCTTTCGCCGGCCGAGTACCGAGTGGTGGGTTACCTGGGAGTCGAAAGCCGTTTGGGGAACTGGATCGCTGAAGCTCCCGTACTGGGATCCCCTGGTGAATTGCGCGACGAACTCCTCGCGATGTTAAGGCAGCATGGGGTCAGTGAGGTCATCATTCTCCATCCCAACTCCGGCGGCGACTGGATTGAAGAAGTCATTAGGGCCTGCGATGAAGTAGGAGCGGAGGTGAAAATTGTTTTGCAGGCGTTCCTTTCCTACTCTCCCATCAATGTTCGCAGCACTGCCGGAGAAGGACTTCCAAATGTTCCCACCTTGACGCTGGTGCCTCAACAGCTGAGGGATTTGGAAAAAATCTTTGTCAAGCGCATGATCGACCTGGTGGTTTCAGCATGCGCTCTGATAATTCTTTCACCCTTGTTTGGCCTCATTGCCATCGCCATCAAGCTGACCTCGGAAGGCCCGGTTTTCTACCGCTGGCGCGTGGCCGGGCAAAACGGTAAGAAATTTGTCGGGTACAAGTTCCGAACCATGGTAGTCCATGCGGAAGAGCAGAAGAAAACTCTCGAGCCGCTGAACGAAATGCGGGGACCTGTTTTCAAAATCAGTAACGATCCGCGCGTTACGCCGCTCGGACGCATCTTAAGAAAGTACAGCCTCGACGAACTCCCGCAGCTCTATAGCGTCCTCAAGGGCGACATGAGCCTGGTCGGGCCGCGGCCGGTGTTCGCCGATGAACTGGATCGCTTTGAGTTCTGGCATGCCCGTAAACTAAGCGTGCGCGCCGGCGTCACCTGCCTGTGGCAAGTAAAGGGTCGTAACAAAATTGCTGATTTTGATGAATGGGTGCGGCTGGACCTGGAATATATCGACCAGTGGAGTCTCTGGCTTGATTTCAAGATCCTGCTTCGGACCTTGTGGGTGGTACTGAAGGGAACAGGCCGATAGCCACACTCCCTTGCTTGACTGGGCTCTCATCAATTAGCTCTCTTGCATCATCAGAGGTTGTTGGATTCGTTGAGAGACCGACGCCTTTGTGAAACGCATTGCAGATACCCACCTTACTCAAGTCACGAGACTGGTTGCTGCTATGGACGGTGGCCGTCTCTCCGTTAATGATCTTTTCTTACAAGTTTCCGCTGCCTATCGTCTTGACCGCAGCGGCCAGCGTGCTGATTCCCTCCCTTGTCCTGGGATTCATCGTTTATCGGCAATGGCCATTAAAGGCGCTTTCGGGGGCGTTTCTTCTTTCCGCGGTGGGAAGCCTTTACTCGACAGCTTTCCTCCAGATTACCGCAGAAAAACTAATTCTGTTCTCCCTCGCCGTTTCGGTTTATCTTCTACTCTGCTGCATTCCAAGGGGTCCGGCCGATCTAATCCGTTGGACGGTGCTCTATATTGGGGGGCTCACAGTTTTGGCTTGTGTGGGTCCGTTCATTACACAATTTGAGGCCAGAAGCCGTGTAATCAGCGTTCCCTGGATCCGGTTCTCTCCGGCGAGATTTCCGGAGATTCTGGACCCTAACCTGTTGGCCGGCTTAATCGCTATGACCTTGCCTCTGCTTCTTTTGCTTGGTGTTTGCCACAGTCCCATCCTTGCCGGGAAAAGGCGATGGATGCTCTGGGGTGCTTTTGCTCTGCTGGCGATGGCGCTGGTAGTCACGCAGTCGCGGGCGGGCTGGATCGCAGCAGCCAGCGGGTTAGCAGTGGCCCTCCTTTTGGCTTTTCCCAGGGTTTGGATTCTCTATGTGCCGGTTTCAGCCGCTGCTATCACTGCTTCATTCACCACCGATGTGCCACGGCTGCTCGACCGGACCTTCAGCACGGGAACGCTGACGACTTGGGAGTCCCGTAGGGAAGTATGGAGCCGCGCCATTTATTTGATCCAGGACTTTCCAGCCACAGGGATCGGTGCTGGGACGTTTCCTAGAGTAGCACCACAAATTTATCCGATATTCCTCAACGAGCCGGGAGTGGAGATTTTTCACAGCCACAATTTGTTTTTACAAGCGGCTGTGGATTTTGGTTTGCCCGGTCTCGTCGCCTTCACGGCTCTTCTATCCGCCGCTTTGTTCTTGGGCAAAAGGGCCCGCGGTGCTTATTTGCAAAAGCGGGATCCGGTCAGTGCGGCTTTGGCTGGAGGATATATTTGCGGACTCCTGGTCATGATCGTTCACGGACTGGTAGACGCTCCCCTGTGGCTGACCAAGCCGGCTCCGGTACCTTTTTTCTTTATGGGAATGTTGGTCGCGCTGCATAGCGCAGTGGCTCCTTTAGGCAAGCATGATCAGAGGCGCGCAAGGAGCAAAGCACAGTAAGCGCTTATATTTTTCGCACCCGGAGCGCTCGTTGACACTCGCGCCTCTGATTTATGCAGGACAATCAGAGGCGCGCACGAAGCGCGAGCGCAGTAAGCGCTCCCAGGTCCAGGAGAAATTCGCTGTGATTTCCCGTATTCTCGTGTTCGTTCTATGGGTTGTCATCTCTTTACTGGCAATTTCTCTGACGGCGGAACACCCTTATTGGGCTTTGACCGTTGCGCTGACCGGGGGCATCTACCTCGGATGGGAAGCCTCCCAGTCGTGAGCATGCTTGAGAAAAAAGTCTTTTTAAGAACCGCTCGAGTCGTGCTGACAAGCGTTGCAGCGGCCGTCCTGTTTTACCTGGCGGTACGCGGGGCCGAGCTCGTACAGGTGTGGCAGGTGGTGAAGGAAATGCAATGGTCTTTCTTTTCGGGAGCACTGGTGCTGGTCCTGATCTCGCCGTTTGCTCGGGCCTGGAGGTGGAAAGAGCTGTTCCGTGGAAAGGTTCCTGGCTACGGCTCGCTTTTGCGCGCTGTCGTGACGGGGCAGACTCTCAACTTCGTGATTCCTATGCGCTCCGGAGAAGTGGCGCGGGTCTTTATGGTCGGAGGTCGAAGGCTGCAGGTTGCTGGGACCCTTGCCCTGGAAAAATTCCTGGACCTGTCGTGTTTCCTGGCGTTGTGCCTTCTGCTGCCACTGATTTGGGTCATGCCCCAGTGGCTGGAAGGTCCTTTGAAATCGGTCACACTTACCACGGGCCTTTATCTCTCGATGGTCATCGCGCTCGCAGTGATCCTGCCCAGAATCAAATGGACGGCGCAAATTTTGCACATTCCCCGACTCGAGAAGTTGCCCGTGTTGTTGGGAACTTCCTTTTTTCTGTGGTCGAGCAGTGTGTTGGTGAATTATTTCGTACTGCTTGCGCTTCAGGTGGGTGCACCCTTTATCGCGGCCATTGTGGTCTTGATCATCTTACAGGTTGGAATTGCAGTGCCCTCGACTCCGGGAAAACTTGGAGTGTTTCAGTACCTTGCCGTCGTGGGCCTCTCTTTGTTTGGAGTGGACCAAAATCCGGCGCTGGCTTTTGGCTTGGTTCTTCATTTGGTCGTGTTCCTGCCCAGCGCTGTGATGGCGGCGCTGTTTTGGGCCACTCAGCCCGCCCGGCAACCTGTGGAAATTTCTGCGTGATGCACCGGATTGTGATCCGGAGGGACAGCTACCCTTGAGTTCAAGCAACATCCCCTCGATTTCAGTCATTGTTCCAGTAAGGAATGAAAAGAATTCGCTCAAAGCCTGCCTGGCTGCACTGAATGATCAAACGCTGGATCGTCATGAGTACGAAGTCATTGTTGTGGACGACGGGTCCTATGACGGCAGCGCTGCCATAGCCGAAGAGTCAGGAGCCCGTGTAGTACGGCAGTCGCCTTTGGGAGCGGCAGCAGCCCGCAATCGTGGAGTCCGGGAAGCACGGGGCGAAATCGTGCTCTTTACTGACGCTGACTGCATTGTGGGACGGAATTGGATTCGTGCCCTGAGCGCTCCGCTCGTAGCCGACGGAGTTTATGGGACCGTCGGACGCTGCGTTTCCGCCCAGAGTCATTGGATCGCAGGTTTAATTCAACTGGAATTGGAAGAACGCTACGGAACCATGGCTCAGCACGACCAGGTAGACTTTCTGAACTCTGGAAACTGCGGTTTTCGAAGAACCCTGTTGCAAAAGAATCCTTATGATGAAACGTTTCGATGGCTTGAAGATGTTGAGCTTTCCTTCCGCCTTGCCTCCCAGGGAAATCGGATGATCTTTGTGCCCGAGGCTCGGGTTCAACATCCACACCCCGAGACGCTCATGGCCTACATGCGAAGAAAATTTCATTACGCAAGTTTTGCCCCTTCAATTTACCGGCGTTATCCGGGAAAAGCGCTTTCCGACAGTCGTACGCCGGTAAATCGAAGACTTCAGCTCCTTCTTTTATTACTGGCTCTGCTGAGTGGAGGAGCGTCAGTGTTTTGGAGCGGATTCGCACTTCTTGGCATGGGCTGCCTTGTTGCTTCCATGGTTTTTTCCCTGCCGTTGTCTATTGCCGGATTTCGGAAATCCATGGTCATGGGTATGGCGGCTCCGTTTTTTGTGACGGCTGGGAATCTAGCCTTTATTGCGGGATCGGCCCGTGGGTTGACGAAGAGTCTGGTCAACGGAGCAGCCAGGGCCAGGAGCCTGCGCGGCAGAACAGAGCCACGACCGTGAGGGAGTGGCCCTGGTGAGTGCCTTTGGTTGCGGGGCCGCTTGCTGACGCGCACGGCTCCGACACTGTGAGAAGAAAATTACCCGGCGCATGAATATTGCGGGCTAGGATGCCACTGGAAAATCCAGGAGGCACGCTCCCTCGGCCCGGGACGCAAAAAAATCCACGGAGCCAATCAGGAAGGAAACTAGAACGTGGGGTGCAGGCTCACCTCCGGTGCAATGATTGCTCAGCCGTTTCCGGCCTTTGAATTATCCCGAGCGGCGGTGTTTGTGAGTTATCCAAGGTTCGTTCCAATGCGGTTCTGATGTCGACCTTCTTGATTGCTCTTGCTATGGCCGCGGTCCTGACACCGCTGGTGCGAAGGGTGGCGATGCAAAAAGGCTGGGTCTCTCACTCGTCACGAGCGATCACGCCTCCTGCCCTCATGGGAGGAGTGGCGGTGCTGGCAGCCGTGGCGGGCGCACTCCTGCTGTCCGGACGCGCCAGTGTTTTTGCTCATTTGTGGTCCTATTGGCTGTGCGTCGTCGTGATGTTTTTCATGGGCTTGGTCGACGATCTTCTCGTGTTGACTCCGCGGATCAAACTGACGGTGCAATTGGCAGTGGTCGCTGTCTTCATGGTGCTGTTGTCCCTGGAAGGCAAGCTCATTTGGGGCTTGTGGACCCCGGTTTTTTCTTTCTGGCTACTGGGAATCACCAACGCCTTGAACTTGCTGGATAACATGGATGGGCTCGCGGCCGGCGTTGGAGGTATTGCTGCCCTGGGTGTTTCATTGGTTCTTTTCAGCGGCGAAAGCGGTGTGTCGTTCTTGTCCTTTCAAAACAGCGCGGCTTCTCCCGGAGTGACTCTCCTTGCTCTGGCCGGGGGGCTGGCAGGCTTTCTACTGTATAACTTTCGTCCCGCACGCATCTACTTGGGCGATTCGGGAAGCCATGTCCTGGGTTTCAGTCTGGCAGCCTTGCCCTTGTACAGATTAGTGGAAAGAGCCGGCTATGAGCCGGGTCACATGCTGGCCCTTCCTTTACTGCTTCTAATACCGATTTGCGACACCACTTACGTAACGCTATCGCGGCTGCGACGCGGGGTGCCGATTTTTCAAGGAGGCAAGGACCATCTGTCGCATCGTCTGGTGCGTGCAGGCTTTTCAGAGACTCAAGTGGCGCTCCTATTTTACGCAGCAGCCATTCTGCTGGTGGCTCTCACGTGGTTAGTCCTGGTTCCGAAATCTTAAATCCGAGGCGCGCACGGAGCATCAGCGCAGTAAGCAACCTTTGGAGTGCGGGGACGGGTCACCGCTTTTTTGCGGGCGACGCGTCGCCCATCTCAAGAAGCGGTTCTCGTGCGACCGCACTCCAAAGGCGAGGTCAAAGTGAAGCCCTGGAAACGGCTCATTATGATTGAATCGAGCCCGCTGTCTTTTTGGCGGGCGGCGAGATCCCTGATCTCGACATGCGAGTACTGATCACCAACAACCGACTGGCTCAGCGTACCGGAAGTGAGCTGTACGTTTGGGACCTCGCCACTCGACTGCTCGACCGGGGCCACACGCCCGTCGTTTATTCGCCAGAGTTGGGACCGCTGGCCATGGTCTTAAGAGAACGCACCGTTCCCGTCACGGAAGATCTCCGCACTATTTCGACCCGTCCCGATATCATCCATGGCCAGCAGACGCATGAGATGATGACGGCGCTGCTCCATTTTCCCGCAGTGCCGGGCATCCGTTTTTGCCACGGTTGGGTGGATGAGCCCGTTTTGGAATTTCCGCGTATTCTTCGTTATGTCGCCGTGGATGAAACGACCCGAGACCGTTTGCTCTTCGAATGGGGAATACCGGAAAATAAAATCGAGGTAGTCCTCAATTTTGCGGATTTAATCAAGTTCAAAGCCGGCGACCCCTTGCCGCAGCGCCCCCGACGTGCGCTGGTGTTCAGCAACTACGGACGTCAGTACCTATGGGCCGTGCGCGAGGCGTGCGCTCAAATGAACATCACGGTAGATGCAGTCGGTGGAACTGCCGCTGTGGCACAGCCCGAGTCGCTGCTGGGAAAATATGATCTCGTGTTTGCAAGAGGAAGAAGTGCTATCGAGTCTCTGGCAATGGGGCGAGCGGTGGTGCTCTGTGATTCAGCCGGAGTAGGCCCCATGGTAACGTCAGCCGAGTTTGACCGGCTGCGTGTTTTGAACTTTGGATGTCGTACATTTCGCGAGCCGTTAAGTCCTCAGGCAATTCTGCATGAGCTTTCGCGCTACGACCCCACGGATGCTGCAGAGGTCTCACGCCGCATCCGCGCCGCTGCAGGCGCAGATGTTGCGGTTGAAACCATCATTGGACTTTACCAATGTGTCATTTCCGAGCACCTCAATCAGGCCCGGCTTGGTGTGGAGCCGGAGTTCCGCGCCGTTTCTTTGTACCTAAAATCCCTGGAGGGTCGATTAAAAACCGCTCAGGGCGCCAAAGCGGCCCTGTACGTGTTCTTAAGATCTTTGTACCGTTGCTGCGGGCGGCTTCCAGGTCTCAGGCTCCTGGCTCGCTCCAAACGTGCGATGCTCCTTGCAAGGTATATCAAATGGAGGCTGCTGCGAATTACTGGATTGCCATCCTAGGAGCCTGCGCGGCAGAACAGAGCCACGACCGTGAGGGAGTGGCCCTGGAGCCTTTGGCTGCGGGGCAGCTTGCTGACGCGCGCGGCTCCGACACTGTGAAGAGAAGATTACCCGGCACATGAATAATGTGAGGCTAGGCTGAATGCTGGGAAACGCTGTCATTCTGTAAGACCCTCAGGTTTTGTAAGAGAAGCCATCATTGGTCCCGCCTGCCGTCCGTTAATCATTGTTGACAGCTTCGCGAGCTTTGCTCTATAGCAGGCCGAGATCCGGCCTGACGTCTGAAAGGCTGCTCAATGATTCTGATTGCACCCCTCCTCCAATTCCGTTTCTCCCGAAGCTGAAGCATCGCGGATGCGGCCGCCTTTGCTTTTAATGAGGAAGTTTGTGACCCTCAATAAGGTTTTTCTGGTAGTCGAATCATGAAGTTGTCCAAGGACTTCTTTTTCCGCAAAAGAGTGGTGACACGGACCACCTGGAAATTCCGTCTGCTTCTGCTGGCCCTTTTTGGCCTGGTTTTCGTTCTCCCTTACGAGTTCTGGCTGGTCCGCCTCGCCAACAGCCTGGTGCAGCAAGATCCGCTGGTAGGAAGCGATGCCATCCTGATGGAGAACTGGAACCTGCCTCAACTCTCCATCTTTTACGAGACTGCGAGCTTGCAGAAGTCAGGGTATGCGACACGAGCCTTGATTCCAGAGTTTGTTGAAACGCGTCGAACCCTGCTGGCGGGTATCCGATTACCCAAGGATTTTGATTCGCTGATCCGTCTCTATTGTCGAGAAGCAGGCCTGGATCCCAAAAGCATTGAGAGAATCCCGGTCGAAGCCATTGATCCGATTACCTTGAATACAGCCCGGCAGCTCTCCGTGTCCCTGAAGGCACGCCGGGTCCGATCGATCATCATGGTAAGCTCGTTTTACCGCAGCAAGAGGTCGGCTCTGGCATTCAAAAAATTTCTCGAGCCGGAAGGGATCAAAGTGATTTGCCATCCTGTGAATGAAGTCTTCTCCGTAGGTACCTGGTGGAAAACGAAGGATGGATGGATCATGGTTCCGCTTGAGTTTGTAAAGTTGAATTATTACCGTTTGCTCTGGCTCTGAATCAGGGCCCGCACCATCGTAGACCGCAAAGGCTCGCGTGGTTTGTATTGTGGGCGAAATCGGTTCTTGAGGTTGCAGCCTGGGCAGGCGCCTGCCGCGTATGCGCATCACGTCCGAGTTGCCAGGCGCCTTAAGAATTCCCTGTGCTCCATGGCGAAATTCCCGCTGACCCGCTTTGCGGCTGCAACATCTCGCACTACTGTGGAGCCCAGGCTCACGTGTGCACGCGACCCCACGCGAATGTTGTTAGAGATCACTGCACCCGGGCCGATCCAAACCTCCTCGCCGATTGTGACGTTTCCGTTCACGACAGCACCATGCCCCAAGAACGTACGCTCTCCAATCTGGACGTTGTGCGATACGAAGGCATGGCTCCCTATTCGTACTCCTTCTGCCAGCGTGGTTGACTGGTGAAATAGAGCGTCGGCGATAGAGGCATGTGACAAAACGTGGACATTGTCCTTGACAACGATTCCTCCCGCATGGACCATGTCTAACACTCCATGGAGTAGCCGCGAACTTTGAAGTCCGGTGGAGCCCAGGACAGCTCCGGCGCAGACCAGGACCGAAGCGCCTATGATGGTGCGCTCCAGGAGGGTGGCGTGGGGCTGAATGACGCTATGCGGGCCTATTCGAATGTTCTTTTCCGCCACATAAGCAGTCGGGTGCACCTGGGCGGTTTCGTGAACCTCGGTGGGAAAATCCAGCCAGTAAAATTGAAGCGCCGCCAAATAATTATGCAGCTCAATAAAAGTTTTTCTTGGAGTGTTGCTGACGGCCAGGCCACGGACGCTGTCGAGTTGCCGGCTAAGCTCGCGAGTGGTTACGACGCATCGAACTTGTGGTGTTTTTTTTAGAAGGGAAAGAAATCTCTGACTTTCGATAAACACCAGCATGTCCGGCCGTGGGTCCTCAATAAAACCCAGAGTGGCAAAGTCGCAGTCCCGCTGGATTTTCATGTCGAGAAACGTGAATTCGCTGAGCAGTCTCATCCGTACAGGTCTCCGCCACTGCAGTATGAGCTTGTTAAGAATTCAAAAATTATCGTCGCCTTCTGATAATTACATAAACGGCTGAATTGTTTTTACCATGCTATCCATCTGTAAAGAAAGCGCCTACTGCGAGAAATTAAGGAGAAAGCTGCAGTGAGGATTGTGGAATTAATCAAGCCCGGTCACTCCGTCGCCCTCACGTCCCCTTTGGGCGGTGCTTTGACCTTCGCGGCCTTGCGAAATCAAGTCCATTACACCGTTGATTTTCTGAAGAGAATAGGCTTGGGCCGCGGCGAATGCGTCGCGCTTTCGCTTGGCAATGGGCCGCAAATGGCGGCGGCTTTGCTGGCTTTCTCTGAAACAGGCGTGGTCGCTCCCCTCAATCCGAACTATCGCGAGCAGGAGCTAAGGTTTTACCTCCAGGATTTAAGAGCGCGGGCTGTGGTGGTGGAGGCGAATACGAAATCACCAGTAATCACGGTCGCTCAGGAGTGCAATCTGCCGGTGCTTACCTTATCGACCGCACCCGGAAGCTCCGGACACTCCTTTACGTTGGAAAGCGCAGGCCCATTCTTACCTTCCGCCAATGAGGAGCCGGCTTACTCGGTGGACACGGCGCTCGCGCTGCACACTTCCGGGACCACGGCGCGCCCCAAGTTGGTGGCCTTATCTCATGACGCTCTCTGCCAGTCGGCGCAAAATATCATCTGTTCCCTCAGGTTGCAGCCGCATGACGTGTGTCTGAATATGATGCCGCTGTTCCACGTTCATGGCCTGGTCGCCGGGATTCTGGCATCAATGGGCGCTGGCGCAACCACCTGCTGCGCTCCTGAGTTCAACGCCCATGGATTTCTAAGCTGGCTTAATACGTCAGGTGCAACCTGGTATACGGCCGTGCCCACCATGCACCAGACCATTCTTGCAAGGGTTAAGCGCAACGCACCGGAGACCATTCATCATCATCTGCGTTTCATTCGCTCTTCATCTGCGCCGCTTGCGCAGTCGGTGTGGACGGAATTGGAAAACTTCTTTTCAGTGCCCCTCCTCAACGCGTACGGCATGACCGAAGCGGCCCATCAAATATCCAGCATTCCACTGCCGCCCGGCCAACGTAAGCTGGGAACGGTGGGTGTGAGCACCGGCCCCCGAATTGCAATCGCCGACGAAACCGGACGACACCTCGAGCCGGGTTGTTCTGGGGAAGTGGTCCTGCGCGGCGAGACCGTCACCCGTGGTTACAAGCACCCAACCGAAGCCAATTCCGCAGCTTTTTACGGCGATTGGTTTCGAACCGGCGACCAGGGCGTCATGGACCATGAAGGTTACCTGACGCTTACCGGCCGTCTAAAAGAGCTCATCAACTGTGGCGGAGAAAAAATCTCTCCCTACGAAGTGGAAGAGATTCTTTTGCAACATCAAGCGGTATCGGAAGCAGTCAGCTTCGCCATTCCCCACGTGCACCTGGGAGAAGTTGTGGGCGCGGCGGTGGTGCTGAACGAGGACAGTGGGGTGAGCGAGCCGGTGCTGCGCAGCTTTCTCTCCGAGCGTCTGGTTAGGTTCAAGGTTCCGCGCCGCGTGCTGGTGCTGGACGCGCTGCCGAAAGGCCCCACCGGAAAACTGCAGCGGATTGGTTTAGCACAGGCGCTGGGGCTCTCTCCTTGAACTTAAACGCTGAATCGATTCCCGTTGTTCGAGGCCGCTGAGGGTCCGCGAAAACAGGTTAAGTCTTCGATCGAATCACGGAATGTTCTTAAGATGGATATGGGAAATCACCGCGGGCGACGTTTTGTGATTCTCGACCGCGACGGTACGCTGAACGTGGAGCGCAACTATCTCTCCGACCCTGCCGGCATGGAATTGCTGCCGGGTGTTCTGGAAGGTCTGCGGCATTTACGGGCGCTGGGGTTGGGCCTGCTCGTGGTGACCAACCAGTCCGGGGTGGGACGGGGGTTTTTCGACCTGTCTCGACTGGACGCAATTCATGCTCGTCTCGAGGAGCTACTTGCGGCGGGCGGTGTACGCCTGGATGGCATTTACTGGTGTCCTCATAAGCCCGAAGACGATTGTCGCTGCCGAAAGCCCAAGAACGGTCTTTTGGTTCAGGCAGCGGAAGAACTCAACTTTGATCCGCGCCGCTGCTTTGTGGTGGGGGACAAGCCTTGTGATATTGAAATGGGGCAGAACCTCGGCGCCGTTACCATCCTGGTGACCACCGGCTATGGCAGCCAGACATGGGAAAACCAGGCTACTCAGCCGGACTTTGTTGCGGCGGGGTTGGTTCAGGCAGCGCAGCTCATTGAGCATCTCTTAAAGCAGCAGAACGATTAGCGGGCGCTTGTAAAGGCGCTCACACGTCAAAACCGGCTGCAACAATTTGCAGCTGTAGCAGGCCACTGACAGTAGAAGACTTGTGTTACCCCCTCTTTTAACTCGTGAGTTTTACCTCCTGGTCGCCGTGATGGGCTTGTGCACGTTCTGGAGGCCGTCAATCGGCCTGGCCCTTTTCGTTGCAACTCTCCCTGCTGTTTCTTATGTGTTTCAAAAACCAGTCTTGGATGTTTCAACAGCTCAGCTCATGGCGCTTGGCGTGGTGACAGGCGCCGCTTTCCATATCTGGAAGCATTCGAACGCATCTGAAGGGAAGCACGGATTTCCACGGTTGCCTTCCTTTGCTTGGATGCTGACGCTCCTTACGGCTTATGCCGTTGCGGGAAGCGCCCGCTTTGCGCCTTTACTGTCTCATTACCCCCGCCTCTTATGGGAAAACGTTTTGAGACTGGATCAGCTAAACCCTTTCGTCTTCATCGGGCGGACCGGATTGTGGATGGTTGCCGTGTGTCTGTATTTCGTGGTGCGCTGGCTGAACCGGGAGACTGGAGCCAGAGAGGTCCTCTTCCGCGGCCTCCTGGCCCAGGGCGTGGTATTTGTATTTATTTTTTTTGCAGATCTCTACCGTTACTCAAAACCTTTTCCCGAGCATCTGTTCGAATTTCGCGGGATCAACAGGTCTGGATCTTTCGCGATATTCGATGACCATAATTCGTTTGCCGTTTTTTGGCTCCTGCACATTTGTCTCCTGTTTGGACTTTTCAGGAAGAGCCGCCCATGGATGGGGTGGGTCGCCGGTTGCCTGTTTCTTGTTTATTCCACCCTGCTGATCCTGTCCCTTTCCCTTTCCACCATGCTTGTGTATCTGGTTATGGCAGGCCTTGGCCTTGCCTTTTCTCTCAAACAGATTGTTCAGGGAATACGTGGCGCTGTTACAGGTCAAGTCCCCGGAAAGTTGTGGAAAGCATCAGTGGCTGGTGCTGTTTTGTTGGTGCTTCTGGTGGTTGCGCGTTACGGCAGTGTTGAGCCGATGCTGGACAGCGTCGGTGACCGGGTTGCCGTGGTCAGTCCCGGCAGGTTCGTGGAGTCGGTCTACCGTGAGCGATTCTTCCCATGGTTTGTCGGGTGGCAGATGTTTCGAGACTCGCCGTTCTTTGGGATTGGATTGGGACGATTTTATTTAATGTCGGCTGAATATTGGGAAAAAGCGCAAGCTCATCTCCGCACGGAAGGCTCCTTTTGGGCGCGCCATCGTCATGAGAATGCACACAACTTCTTTGTTCAGATGGGGGCTGAAACCGGCCTGGTGGGGCTCTCCTTTATTTTGGCCTTCCTGGTTTGGTCGCTTTGGCGATGCCGGTGGCGGGATCACACCTCGGCGGCTGCCGGGGTAGCGTTGATGGCGATGGCTTCGGTTTCGATGGCACAGCATCCCCTGTTGGTCTCGCCCCTCTTCCTGACATTTGCAGTTGTATGCGGCCTGGTGCCTGCTTCAGATCTTCTTCCGAAGCCGTGGAAGCAAGGGCGAGGCCGAAGATGGGCCTGGCTCGCCCTGGCGCTGCTGATTGTGCTGTACGCAACACACCTCTTTGCGGTCTGGGAGAAGATGCCGGCGCGATTTGAATACGGCATCTATCAGAGTGAGAAGGAGGGTGACAAAGAGTTTCGTTGGATCTCGCAGATCGCGCTGATATGCAAGCCGTGGGATCAGTTGTCCACGAAGGGAGCCATGCAGCTTGATTTCAGGGCGCATAATCCAGACGTGGCGTCGAATGCCTTAACGGTGCGGATCGATCAAGAGGACTTTGGTTTAAGCGAACTGGTTCTTCGCAATAATGAGTGGCATTCAGTAAGAGTTGGCTTGGATACAGACGCGGTTCTGGTGCTGGAGTGCAGCCGCACCTGGACGCCGCCTGGGGAGTATCGTCGCCTGGGAGTCGCCGTTTCCGGTATTCCCAGGTGACATGCGTGATGTGAATAATGTCTCGACTTCTTCAGATGCCGCTCCTGGGCTGGTGGTCGAGCCGGATCTTGCTGTTCCTGATTGCAGGACTGGGGCTGAAATATTTCGATCCTTTGAGGGTGACGGATTATTGGCGCGCCTTTCCTGAGAATGTTTGGCTTGACGGTTGGGCCCGTTGGGATTCGGGATGGTACTACACCATCTGGGAACGGGGGTATTTCCTCAGTGCCGAAGGTTTCTCCAATCTTAATTTCCCTCCACTTTATCCTTTCGTTTCAGGGGTACTCTCCTGGGTATTGGCAGATTCCCTTAAGCCGGATCAAGCTTTTTATCTCGCCGGGATAACCGTATCCAACCTCTCCTTTATAGTCGCGCTGGTTCTTTTTCACGAATATGCTCGGCGCTGCCTGGATTGGCACTCTGCTGATCGATCGGTATGGCTCTTATGTTTTTTCCCTTTTTCGTTTTTTTTCGGAGCAGCATATTCGGAATCGCTTTATCTGGCTCTCGCATTGTGGAGTTTTCATCTCGCAGATGAGCAGCAATGGGGAAAGGCCTCTTTAGTTGCCAGCCTGGCTCCGTTGGCACGAATTCAGGGTGTGTTAGTCATTTTGGGAATTGCAGGCGAATATCTGAGGCGGCGTGAATATTCTTTTCGCGCCATACGGCTCGACATTTTTAAAATACCGTTGGCCTGCATTCCGTTCCTTGCCTTTCTGAGTTATGAGTGGGTCGTATTCGGTCCCATGGCTAATGTTGCTGCGCGCGAGCGCGGCTGGGGGCCTATTGGAGTCCCGAGAATCATCGGCCAGATCGAGCTGCTTGCTGCCAAGGCTGAACATCTTCAGGGTTCTCTGCTGGAGCCCGAGGTAGGGGGCGCATTCGCACTTGCAGCAAACGCAGCGATGGTAGTGCCGGCCTTCTTTCTCAGCCTCTACTCGCTGCATCGTTTCGGCGCCGGACTGGGGTCTTTTGCATTGGGATCTGTTGTGATGGGCTTTTTCCTCAATGGGTTTGAATCGTTTGGACGGTATATGTGCGTCGTTTTTCCCCTGTTCATGAGTTTGGGAGCACTGTCAACCAGGCGAATCATTTTTCTTTTAGTACTGTTTCTTTTTGCGGCGGGTCTTTTTCTTCTTACGTTCTACTTTACACACTGGTATCACGTCGTTTAGCAAGATTAGGAAATAGGGACAGCCCCTCGTTGACCAGATTCAGATGGGGTCCTTGTAAAAAAAATGTGAAGGAGGAGATTCCCGCCTACAAGGGCAAACCGTAATAGCGGGCCATCCAGTAAGCTAGAATATAATCGATTCCAGCGGTCTCAATCGTACCCGAGCCTCCGCCGTACAAGAGAAACGGGCTGCGTTGCCACAAAAAGTCGGTATTGATCCGGTCGGCGACGGGAATGGGGCTGCAGGCCCTATCAACGTCACGGGCAGGATACTTGCTACGCAGGTCGATCCAATAATCCCGGTGCGGTCGTTGCAACCAGGCCTCCAAGAGTGCGGACGTTTCCGCGTCGGCAGCCAAGTCTTCTCCCCTCAAGGCCCGATCTACCAAATTAAAATGAGCGTTACCATGATGCTCCGTCCGGTTGCGCAACAGGTTGTAGGCGTTTAGGTATGCCCGCCGGTAGAGCGAACTCTTCTCTTCAAGGCGGATGAGGTTGTACAAATTGATGTAGTTTAAATTGAACTTGAAGTAACGGCCGTGGTCGTCATGGTTATCGACATATATCGGAAGGCTCACCAAAGAAGCAAACAGTCTGCGATACGAGGAGTAAATCCAACCGAATTTCCGAGGGTTGATCCTTCTACCAACCTGCAGGAAACTCAATTGCTGATCCGGCCGATAAAGGAAGCTGGTGCTGAATTCACCATCCGGCATCACCACATTCCAACCATGACGAAGCAGATAATTCAGTATCCGCGTTACGTCGGTTCTAATTTGTCTTGTACATCCGGTTCGTCCACCATGTCGTAGGCCACGCTCAAACCGAACATCACTCCTGAGTATTGATCCCGTGTCGTATTGCCGAGCCACAAGCAAGCCTGGTCTTCCAGCGTATTGGAGTAAATCCCGGGTCCTTCCTGCTGGATAGCGGAGGCAAAAGGCGAGTCCACCGGTATGAAGCAGCGCGCCAGCACGTCGGTTCCCGTGACATCCAGGAGACCGCGGATGCCGAGTAGGGTTCGGCGCACATGACTGAGGGCTTCCGGTGACTGCGTGACCTTGTACCGAAATGCCTCGGCCGCAAGATAGTGACCGGTCCAGATCGCCGAATCGGCACATCGCGCATAGCTCACAATCTGCCGATAGTCCGGCGAAGATGGGTCAGAAGAAGCGAAAACCGGATCCAGAATGGTGCCATACGGCATGTGGAGTTGTTGAATGTTGTCTGAAATGGCGAGGGCTTCCAATTCAGACGCCTGCACCGCGGGCAGAGCGGCCAGCAGCGCCACTGCCATCAGAACAAGCCGTACGAGTCTGTAAGAACGAAACACCAACCCTCCTTGACTTGTCTCCTTGTAATACATCTTTACATCTCTGCCACAAATTTACATCTCTGCCACAAAGCGGCGAGAAAGTTGGTGAGCCGGACCACAAAAAGCCATAAAACTCATTCACAGGAGCGCTTACGGTGCCGGCGCTTCGTGCGCGCCTCGGATTTTCATGGCGATTTAAAGCAGCGCAGCCGCCGGCCGATTTTTCAGAGGCGCGAGTGCCAACGAGCGCTCCTGATGCGACAAAACGAGCGCTTACTCCGCTGGCGCTTCGTGCGCGCCTCGGATTACAACCGCATGCGGATCACTGGGCACAATGCTGATGAGGGGCTCCAATCGTGCGCATCCCTGAAATTCAGGGGAGGTCGGCAACACTTGGAAAGCAAGCGCGTTGTCAATCCAGTCGTAGCATTGGCCAAGGTGATCCCGGCCGCTATGCACTGCTGCGGTAATTGAGTAATTGCTATGTCCAAGATTCATGTCTAACTCAAAACGCACTGTGAAACTCTTGAGCTCTTGGGAAATCTTGAGACCCGCCAGATAAGTATTGGTTCCGAAGATTTCATTTCCCAGACGGTCCCTGATCAAAATACCCACCGAAGGTTCACGCAGCTCGCGGCTGACCTTCACCGCGACCTCAATCACACATTTGTCTCCTGACCTGACGACATTGGTTCTTTGCCCCGAAGAGTTGTAAAGCTCCACGCTCTCGATTTCAGCCTGATAGCTTCCGTAGCGCCGGTGAGCCTTGTCGCTGCGGGCGATGATATTTTCACTGGCTGCACGCTCAGCCATCAGAGAAATGTAATAGGAGGAAATACCCTCCGGAGGACCTTCAGCAAGCTTTCGTCCGCCGTCCAGGAGCACTGCACGGTCACAAAGAGTTTTCACAGCGCTCAAGTCATGGGATACCAGTATTACGCTGACCCCCCGTGACTGAAACTCACGTATCTTGGCAATGCAGCGCTGCGAAAAAAGCATGTCCCCCACTGCCAGCGCTTCGTCGATCAGAAGAATTTCCGGATTGATGGATATGGCAACTGAAAAAGCCAGGCGAACCCACATTCCGGAGGAGTAGGTCTTCAGCGGCCGGTCGATAAACTGACCCAGCCCTGAGAATTCAATGACCTCAGGCAAAATTGACTCGATCTCCTGACGTGAAAACCCCATCAGGCTGGCGTTCATATAAACATTGGAGCGCCCCGTGAATTCCGGATGAAAGCCGGTGCCCAATTCGATCAGAGAGCCCACCCTTCCTTCCCTTATCACGTGACCCCTTGTAGGAAGCATCACACCCGCCATAATTTTTAAAAGCGTGCTCTTTCCTGATCCGTTGGGACCAATGAGCCCAACGGTCTCGCCCCTGTTTACCTCAAGTGAAATTCCACTCAATGCAGTGAAGTCAGTATGAAAAGACTTCCTTCCAAACGACAAGGCCTCCTTGATGCGATCCAGGGGGCGTTGGTAAACACGAAAGGTTTTGGTCAGATGGACGACTTTGATCATGCCGCGGCAGAAGCTTACAGCTCGTCAATGAACTTCGGATAATTTGCCGTATAAATCTTGTATCCGAAGAAAAATGTCCCGAGAGAGACTCCTAGAAATATGAGAAAACCTGCTGTTGACGGAAGATCTCCCACCAGAATGATGGAGCGATAGATGTTGGCTACATAAGCCAGTGGATTGATATAGAGCAAGAACTGAAGATGGCCCGGTAAAACGTGTGCCGGATAGAAAATGGGCGTCAAATACAGCCAGACCATGAGTAGCACGCTTACCAGCTGAGCCGTATCTCTAAAAAAAACATGCAGGGTCGAGGTAACGAAGCCAAGCCCGAGACTGAAAAACATAAGGATGATGGCGATGGGGAGAACCAGCGGAAGATAAATGGGAAATTGCTGGCGCAAAATGATCAACGCCAGCGTGAGAATACCCAGGCCGATGAGTTCCGTGATGACTGCTGCAAGGGCAATTGAGACGTGAATCGACTTTGAGGCAAAAACGAGATTCTTGATCAGTGACGAATGCCCCGTGATTGACACCGTGCAGTTTTGAACGGTTTCCTGGAAAGAGAGAAAAGGAACCATTCCACAGAACAGGTACAGGGCAAAATCGGTCATACCGCCGGCGGCGCTGAAGCGAATGTTCAGGATGTAAGAAAATACAAAAGTCCAGACCGTAAGCGTGATCAGAGGGTGAATCACACTCCAGAAAAGACCCATGCTGGATCCGATATAACGCCCTCTTAGCTCTCTCAAGGTCATCTGCCAGATTAAATCGCGGAACTTGAGAGAGCGTGCCCAAACGGCAATCATGACGCGTGCTAATATAGCACGCGGTTGAGCCATTCGGTTACAATCGTCCCTCCATGAATCCGCACGGAATTGCTGCCGAAATCGGATCCCGGGCGGCACAGGCCGCACCGAAGCCCGCCGTGTTGAGCAGAAAATCCAAAAGCCGCGAAGCTTGCCTCAGCAATTAGCTATAATGCCCATCTCAACCGGATTAGATGTCTGAGATTCACCAGTTCCTTCCCGGCTTTGCGCCGGGAGACGCCATTAGCAACGAAGCCCTGGAGATTCAGAAGACACTTGGTGCACAGGGCCATGAATCTGAAATTTTTGTTTGGCCTGAGTATCTGCACAGGGAATCCAAAAGCGCTCACCAGGTGCAAGATTACCGGCCTTCTGAAAAACACCTTCTCATTTACCATCTTTCTATCGGCAGCCCACTCTCGTACGTGGTAAGAGATTTTCCGGGTCGAAAGATTCTCATCTACCACAACATTACTCCTCCCCATTACGTCGAGCCTTTCAATCAGGAGCTGGCGGACCAGTTAAGACGCGGCCGTGATGAGCTCATCATGCTCAAGGACCATGTTGAGCTTGCGTTGGGAGACTCGGAATATAATCGCCTGGAGCTGGAATCCGCCGGTTATTTAAGGACTGCAGTTTTTCCCATCCTGCTTCGGCGGGACCACTATCGAAGGATTCAGAACAAGAAGTTTCAAAGGCAGTATCGTGACCAACGGTTCAACATTCTTTTCGTCGGCAGGGTGATTCCCAATAAATGTCCTCACGATCTAATCAAGGCGTTTTATTTCTATCAAAAATTCATCAACCCACAGTCACGACTCATCCTGGTGGGCTCTTTTGGAGGGCTGGCCAATTACTATCATGAGCTGATGAGGATGACCCGCGAGCTGGGCCTAAGGGATGTTGTTTTCACCGGCGCCGTGGATGATCGCATGCTGCTGGCCCTATACAGCGTCGCCGATCTGTTCCTTTCGATGAGCGAGCATGAGGGCTTTTGTGTGCCTGTTGTTGAATCTTTCATACTTAATGTGCCGGTCATTGCCTATGCGGCTGCCGCCATCCCTTATACCCTTGGAGATGCCGGGCTTTTGTTTCAGGAAAAGAAGTGGGATGAGATTGCAGAAGCAATCGAGCTGTTTCGAACCGATGAAAAATTGCGCTTGGAATATACCGCGCGAGGCCGCCACCGTTTTGCCACCTGCTTTGCCCCGGAAGTAGTAAGCCTGCGTCTTGTGGATATCTTGGGGAACCTGGGTGCTCCTCGAGTTGCCGAGAGAATTTGAATGCTCCAGCGAAAAAGAATTGCCGTTGTCTTGCCTGCTTTCAACGCAGAGACGACACTGGAGCAGACTTGCCGGGAGATTCCGCTCGACATCGTGGACGATGTCCTTCTGGTCGACGACGCCAGCAGTGACAATACCGTGCAGGTTGCGAAGCGATTGGGTCTGCGGACCATCGTCCATGACGCGAACCGCGGTTACGGTGCCAATCAAAAAACCTGCTTCCGGGAAGCCTTGAAGACTGGAGCTCATGTTTTCGTGATGGTCCATCCCGACTATCAGTACACGCCGAAGCTGATTCCGGCAATGGCTTCCATGGTGGTCAGCGGAGAATACGATGTGGTCCTGGGCTCCCGCATTCTGGGAGGCACGGCTCTGCGAGGAGGGATGCCGGCTTACAAATACCTTTTCAATCGAGTGCTGACCACCTTTGAAAACGTCATGACACTGGCTAAGCTTTCCGAGTATCACACAGGATATCGCGCATTTTCACGACAGGTGCTGGAAACGCTGCCGCTCGAAAAAAACTCGGACGATTTCGTGTTCGACAACCAGATCCTGCTTCAGGCTCTGTATTTCGGTTTTCGCATCGGGGAAATCAGCTGTCCCACTCGCTACACAGCAGAGTCTTCATCAATTAACTTCCGCCGCAGCGTTAAATATGGGATCGGGGTCGTAAACACAGCAACTCAATTCAGGCTTCAAAAAATGGGGGTGGCGAAGTTCCCGATTTTTACTCCTGCTGAAGGTAAAAAGTGAAACTGGCTGTCGTCGTGCAAAGGTATGGAGAGGAGGTTATCGGGGGTTCGGAGCGCCATGCACAATGCCTTGCGGAAAAGCTTTCTAAAAACCACCGGGTGACAGTTCTCACGAGTTGTGCAAGCGACTACCGGACGTGGGCCGATTTTTATCCCCAGGGAGAAACGGAACTCAACGGAGTGCGTATCACTCGCTTTCCTGTGAGCCGGAAACGAAGATGGAAATATTTTGGCTGGCGCTCCCGAGTCCTTTTTGAATCACCTCACTCCCGGTTGGATGAAATACGCTGGATCGTCAGCCAGGGTCCCCAGTGCTCTGGGCTGATTGACTGGATCGCGACCTGCAAAAACCAAGTGGACGTCTTCCTGTTCTTCACCTATCTCTACTACCCCACTTTTTTCGGGCTGCCGGAGGCCGCTGAAAAATCCCTGCTCGTCCCCACCGCCCATGACGAGCCTGCACTGCGCCTTGGTGCCTATCGTGCTTTGTTCCACCTTCCTCGCTTTATTGCCTTTAACAGCCGGGAAGAGCGGGAGATGGTTCACCAGCGTTTTCAAAACCAATACATTCCCCACGATGTGATTGGATGCGGCGTGGAGCTACAACCTCCTGCGAAGAGCCTTGGGAACTATCTTTTGTATTTAGGCCGTGTCGAGGATGGAAAAGCCTGTGGCGAGCTGTTCAGGTTCTGCGGTCGTCTCGGCCTGAAACTCAAAGTTGCCGGACCGGGTTCTGTCAAGTCTCTACCCGGCATTGAGCATCTGGGCACGGTCACCGAAGCAGAAAAGCATGAGCTGCTGGACGGCTGCCTGGCTCTGGTCAACCCCTCTCGCAATGAGAGCCTGTCGCTCGCCCTTTTGGAAGCGTGGGCGCATTCAAAACCTGTCATTGTGCCTGCGGACAGCCCTGTTTTGCGCGGTCATGTGGAGAGGAGCGGCGGCGGACGGATGTACGAGGACCTTAGCTCGTTCAAGCAGGCCGTCGAACAGTTGAAGGATGAACAAGGCGAAGCGGGCCGCCGTTACGTGGCAGAATACTACTCGTGGGACACGGTCCTGGACAAATACCGCCGCGCCCTGGCATTGATTTCACAATCTTCCTGAGTATCCCATTCCATGAGTAGGGTGCGTTTGTCGTCTACGGCGATGCGTGCCGACCGCCCCTTCTTGCGCTCCTAAAGCCCACGTGCAAAATTGTGGGGGGGAGACACCCAGCAGATCAGGTTAAAAAAGATTGTCTTGACTGGATTCCGGGGACTCTTCAGGCCCGCCAGCAGTCCCGGCGCTGCCACTTTCAAGTTCCTCAACAGCCTCGTCGAACTCCGGCCCAAGATCTTCCCCGACCTCGTTCCCCAATCGCCTCATCATTTGTGCCACGGCTTTGGGATCGTTCTCATCCAGGTCGCCCCATCGCCCCGGGTCAGCCAGGCTCTCCAGACGGCTCTCCTCGGAACGAATCGTGGCCACTCGCGAGACCAGTTGCTCGAGACGGGTGCTTCCGCAGCGACAACGAGCCTCGGCAGCGTCCGCTATCCTCCAGAAGAAGCGCGAGAAGCGGTTGCCGCACTCCAGGCAGCTGTACTCGTAAACGGGCATGCTTCGATTATACCCTTTTGGGGTGGACCGGTCTTGGCGTCACCCCACGTCCTCAAAAATTGAAGTTAACCCAATCGCTCCAACAGGCATCCTGAGACTTGGGCGCAACTCGGAATTTAAAGGGGTTCCAGGCCTTGAGGTTGTCCCAGAGTTCTTTGTTAAGCGGCCCTAGCAACTGATGGTTGCCCGTGACCTCATAGGTACCTGCGACATGGTGGTCGCCCACCCCGATATCGTACTCCAGCAGATACGTGGTGTTTTTGTCCCCGCTCCAGTCGAAAAGAATCATCCCGGTATGAGCGTCGAAGCTTAAAACCGAGTTCTTCTCCGGTGTGAACACCCTTGGGCAACCTCCCTCAGCATACACCAGCGGTTTTTCTGGAAAGACCCGTCGTCCTTCTTCCACAGCGTTCTGATGCCACTTCTCAAGTTCCCGTCTGAGGCGAGCGGCGAGTTCGGGCTTGCGGCTAAGCAGATTCCTTTTTTCACCGGGATCGGAACGAAGGTCGTAGAGTTCACCGTTGGAAATGAACTTATGATGCCTGGAACGGATGGCTCGAATCCATAAATCCTCCTTTTCTTTCGTGGTTTGATTTCCCGCAATCACAGACTCAAAAAAAATGGGCCTGTCCTTAAGGGCCTTTCGCGTAAGCAAGCTGATACCTTGAACAAATTTAGGGACGGGAATCTTGAAAAGCTCCAGGATGGTCGGGAATATGTCGGTCTGATTTACGGGGCGGCTCACGCGTCTTCCTCCCGGGATTCTGTCGGGCCAGGAGAGAATCAGCGGGATGCGCACAATTTCCTCGTAGAGCTTTGCTTCCAGAGAGGTGGAGGCATGACCCACGAAATAATGGTCCAGCAGCTCTTCCCCATGGTCGGCGGTGAAGACGATCAACGTGTTCTTACGCAGGTCTTTGGTTTCCAGGAGATCCAGGGTCTTCTTGAATAGCCGGTCCACGCGTCCTATCTCGCCATTGTAAAGTCGATCGATCAAAGGCCGATCCGCTTCAGAGAAACTGGTGGAACCTTTGGGAACAATTGCTCCACTTAAAACCGCGCGAAGTCCGGGGCTCTTGAGCAGCTCTTCCAAAGGCAGCGGGAGCTCTTCAGGCCGCGGACGATAAGGCTGGTGCGCTAGGGTGGTGTGATACCACGCAAAAAAAGGCGGACTCCCCCCGGTGTTTTTGGTCAGCCAGTTCAGTAGCTCATCTCCCGAATCCGTGCCGAAATATTCCTGGGCTACGGCGGGCAGGCCGAGATTTTGATAGTACGGAGCAAAAGTGAAAAAATTGAGATTAGGTACCCGATACCCGAGCTTCTGAAATACCTTGATCAACGTCACCAGGTCTGGGGAGCCCATGTGGTCCCGATTGTTCACGCCATGCGTAGGCGGGTACAAACCGGTCAAAATGGATACCAGTCCAGGAGCTGTCCAGGCGCTGGTGCTATACGCGTTCTCGAACACAATGCCTTTGGTGGCCCAGCGGGCGATGTTCGGAGCAAATTCAGGAGTGATACGATCGCGGCGGCATGAGTCAACGGTGAACAGGAGCACGTTCTGAGCGAAGCCCCGCGAGCAGGTGAGGCCTGCCAGGATCAGTAAAACTGCAAATTTCACGAGCAGTGATGATAACATTTCCTCGTGTCTGGATTTTACCTGAAGGTCTTTAGACTCTTGCCGGCGCCCTTGCGAAGGCGGATCAACCCTCTGGAAGACGCGATTGAAGATTTCGTTTGCTCTGCAGCCGCAGATTCAAAGCCAGCGGGAGCAAAGCCGGTGGTTCTGGATGCGGGCGCAGGAGAGTCTAGATTTCAATGCCACTTCAAAGGTCATTTTTACGTGGCGCTGGACTCTGCGGCCGGCGATTCCGCCTGGGACTATTCCCGAATCCATGTTCGCGGAGACCTCCACCGTGTCCCCATTCGCTCGCGTGCCGCGGATCTGGCCATCAGCATCCAGGTGCTCGAGCATGTTTCCTCCCCCTTGACTGTCCTCCAGGAAATCTTCCGTGTTCTAAAACCAGGGGGAACTCTCTATCTAACGGTGCCCCAGGGTTGGCATGAGCATCAGCCGCCGAACGATTTCTTTCGATTCACTCGCTATTCCCTGCGCCTTCTCCTGGAGCAGGCAGGTTTTCAGGTTCGCTTGATAGAGCCTATAGGAGGCTATTTTCACTACTTGGGACATAGGCTGACCTACATCCCCAAGATCGTATTCGAGCCGAGGAAAGTCCCTGTACGGTTTTTTTTATTTCCAATTGAGCTGGCGACCCTTGCTTTGTGCTGCTTTCTGGCGCCCATGGTCTGCTACTACATGGATCGTCTCGACCAGAAAAAAGAATTCACGCTGGGATACCGTTGCGTTGCTCAAAAACCCTTCACCGGCGGTTGAAATCTTGCAACCCGATAGCTTTCGGCGTATCTTTATGGATGTTCGGGGGCGAAACGGTCTCGACGGAAGTGGTTGAGAGTGTGGATGCATGCCGAGGTGCCGCAACCTCGCTAAACAGTGGCAACAAAGATAACTGCCAACGAACAGTTACCACTAGCTGCGTAATTAAACGTAGCCGTCTCTTTGGTTTCGCTCGCAGGACCAGATGAGGCGTCGATCATGCGGGATATTCTGGATTCCGGCTCCTTCGCGGGATTCAGGAGAAATCGACTGAAGGACGTTCGTCAGGTTAGTTTGCCTTTTTCAAATGCCTGCCGAATGCCCCAGCGAAAAAGGCTAAGCATGTAGATTCTGCAGTTGAAGACTTTCGGACGTGGGTTCGATTCCCACCGCCTCCACCAAATTTCTGTCAGCAAAAGGCAATTTCCGCTTGACAGCGCCAAAAGCTGTCCATATACTTTCCCCGTTTTCAAGCAGGCGGCACTAAACCATTGAAATTACTGAGCATCCCAGGAGTATCGCATGAATAAAGGCGATCTAACGGTAATTATTGCACGCTTTGCTGAAGGTCCCGTGCGAAAATATACCTTCTCGCGAAAGCTGTTGCTGGTTACCTCTGCAACTGCACTTATCCTTTGTGTTTCCTTCTTGTTATCCACGTTGCATTACTATTATATGTGGAAGAAGGTAAGCGATTATTCTGAACTGGAAACCACCATTGATCAGCTCCGGCGGGAGAATGAAGGCTTTCGGCTCTCAGCCAACAGCCTCAATGAAAAAGTCTCTTCGTTGGAAATGACCTCCAAGAAACTGAAAATAGTTTCAGGTCTTGACCGGCAGGGCCTGGGCGGGATGGGTGGTCCCCTGGAGGTGAGCGGGCAATTGATCCCCCTCAGCAACAAGGAGATCGGTGACCTGTTCACCGATCTGGACAAGAAAAGCGGGGATCTGGAGGTTGAGTTGCGCAGGTTGCAAGACTTTTACACGAACCAAAGCATCCTGTGGGCCGCCACCCCCGTCGGAATGCCGGTTCGCGGCTATCCCTCCGATGGTTTTGGTAACAGGTTGGATCCCTTTAACGGCGAGCCCGATTTTCACGTAGGTGTCGACATCTCAGCCCCTTACGGTAACAAGGTGATCGCTACCGCTGACGGCATGGTTTTGTTTGCAGGACGGTCGCTCGGTTACGGGAAAATGGTTTCCCTGGACCATAAGTTCGGGATCTCGACGCGCTATGGGCATCTCTCCCGGCTGGCGGTCGGTACTGGCCAGAAAGTGAAAAAAGGGGATGTGATCGGTTACGTGGGATCCACAGGGCGTGCCACCGGACCCCATCTGCATTATGAGGTCCGGCTGAACAACCAGCCCTTGAACCCCATGCGATTTTTCCAGAGCGCCACTGCGCTTCAATTCAAGATGGATCGCAGTAAGACTCGACCTCCCAAAAACTTGCGGCGCGGCTAAGTACCCCACGGTAACGTTTGTTGCGAGCGCAACGGCGGCGGCGCGACGACGAGGCGATGCCAAGACCATCGGCAAGGAGCAACATCAATGAGATGGCGGCCGTCCCGCCGCAATCCTTCGCCAGGAGTCATCGCAGGATTTGCATGTATCTCTGTAGATGTCCTTCCGCGATAAGCTGGAACACCAAACTTCCTGCCCAGACCGTAGATGCCACCAAAGCGCCTCTCGCGAAACTGCACTCGTGGGTTCTTGCTATTCCTAGGGATAGCAACCACACGTACCACAGCTGAAAAGGGTTGACGGACCCCAGCAGACGGTCAAGGGAGGGCGCTGCCGCGTTAAGGACGAGATTCAGCCCCATCAAGACTCGGAGATCCCCAGCGCTCTGAATTGCTTCTACACCCCTTCCCATCAACACCATCACCACAAAGAAGCCTTCCAGGACGTTCACCAGTGAGCTGGCCGCAAAGACGGCAAAAAGTCGTTTGAAGCCGGCAGCCAATCCCATGCTATAGACCAAGAGCCACGCGGCACCTGCACCAGCCAGGCATTTTCCAGCCGTGGGCAACGGCGTAAGTAACAAGCTCCACCCATACCAGCGCTTCATTTGCTGGATGGTTTCCGCGATCTCGGTTGCATCCAGCAAAGGCTGCAGTTCAATGGCGGCTGCGGCCAATATGAAAGGTCGGACCAAGAATCCGGCAAGCACTGTGCCTGCACAGAGCAGCCAAAACGAAGTCTGCCATCGGGGTGTTGCCCTGAAATCTGAAAAAAGCTGGCCTGGAGAATGAAACAAGCAGAGAGGGACGGTTCGGGCTCGACTCATAGGTCGACCTCTCTGCACTTTACAACCGCTACGGCAATGAAAAAACAAAGGAGTGCAACGGCGACCGAAATTACCGGCGCTGTGAAAAATAACGCATCCGCTTCTGTAAAGAGTTTGCTGGCTTTTTTCAGCGGCCCGCTATCGCTGCCCACAACCAGCAGGGCTGCCAGCAAAAACGGGAACAGGCTGGCGGCCGGGTTGCGAAAGGCCATGGTGAAAAGAAGAACGATCGAGGTGTACGAGATTACAAATGAATTGAGTTTCAGCACCCTCGTGACACCTCCGAACGAAGCATGCTGTATTTCCTGCGTCATTGCGGCAAGCTGTCCCACGACCCCGGGTATATTGGCCAGCGCCAAAGAAAGCAGCAGTACGGCTATAAATTTTGCGGCCACAATCCGGTATGTCTCGAGGGGAAGTGTCTGAAGAAAGAGGTAATGCCGGTTTTGCCTTTCCGACGCAATTACCGCCTGCGCAAAAACCACTCCGCCTGCCAGCACCACCCCGGAAATAAAACCAAGTGCCACGTTTGAGCCGAAACCGTCCGCGCGTAAGACAGCAAGGGCTGTCGCCATTGAAAGGATTACGGAAAACAACGCGGCAGTCCGCCAGTTTTCAATAAGGTCTTTGATGACTATGAGAAGCATTTCTTTTCTTTGCAACGCTCTTAAAATAAAGCTCTTCGAGCACGTCGCCTCCGCTAACAGTTATCGTCAGTGGCTGGTCCAGAATGAGCTTTCCCGCGTCAAGCATGATCACGCGAGTGCAAATTTTTTCGAGGTCGCTGATGATGTGCGAGGAGAACAAGACCGCTGCTGAGGCATCTGCTTTCAAATACTCTTTGAGCAACACCAGGAGTTCACGCCTGACCATGGGATCCAGACCTGAGGTGGGTTCGTCCATCAGTATGAATTTCGGATGCCGCGCCAGCGCCAGCAAAACACTGACGCGCAGCTTGTTGCCACGCGACAACTTTCCAAATTGTTGCAGCGGGTCTATCCCGAATCGCTCCAGATAGTTCTGAAAGGCTGCAGCGTCCCAACGCCGGTAGAGATGTGACAGGAATCGACCCAACAGACGGGTGGACATCCACTCGTAAAGGATCGACTCCTCGTCCACATAACCAATGTTGCCCTTGATATCGGTCATGCCTGTTTTCCTTCCTAAAACCTGAAGCCTTCCGGAATCCCTTTTCAGGACCCCCATCAACAGGCGGATGAGGGTGGTTTTCCCGGAGCCGTTTTCCCCGATAAGACCCACCACGTCCCCGCCATTGATTTTGAAGGTGAGAGGCCCCAGGCAAAATCCCGAAGGATAGCTTTTGCATAGATCCTGAACCTCACAAATCATCCCGACCTCTTGTGAAAAAGCCGGCGTTCGCCGGGCTATGGGCTTTTTTTTCAGCACCACACCAGAATGGCCATTTCAAGTAATAGGCCCGCGAGGAGAAATCCTGCAGAGTAGACCGGCACTGCAGCAGCGCTGTACCCGGACCAAAAAAAAGCACTCACCGCTGCTCCGAAGGTCTTTCCACAATTGATGAATGGTTGTTGAGGTTCAGGCTCAGGCTCAGTCGTAGCCAGTCCGAACTGGAACAACACAATCATGAGGACCAATAAAACAAGCATGGTGTTTAGCATGGCGACTTCCTCTAGCAAAAAATGGCCGTGGACATGATCAAAAGACTTGAGGCAATCCTCAACGCAACGGAGACTGTCTGTGTACCGGGTATCCCCATGAGCATCAATGAGACGACGCCGGTGCCTGCCGAAAGGCCTAGCCCAATCTTGCATCCGGTGCTTTGCTGCTGATCATCCGGCTTCGGTTCCGTTGTTTGTAGCTCCGTCCCCGCAGCACCCAGGATGGGAAGCAGCAGCAGGAGCATGGTGAGTAAAAAAACAGTTGCTTTCATTGTTCACCTCCGTGAACGGGCCTGAACAAATTCCAAATTCCTGAGTCCCTACCGCGGAAGCTCAGTTTCGGAGTCCGGGTGGGGGATCCGCCGGTTTCCCTGACCCGCTCCTGCGAATGCCCTTTCCTTTCTTTAGAATCCACCCGGACTCGGGGTGGAGCCGGAGGCTCTGGGCGGTTCCACCTTGGTTCCCAGAAACCGCAATTGGTGAGCCAAAATGTGTGCTCCGTAAGCAACTGTAATTAAATGATTTATATTCGAGCCAGGCCAAAGTGGTTTGAAATGTCTGACCACGGAAAGGCTTAATAGTTTTACCGATGTGCGACTTTATTATGAAGGGGTCCGGCGCGGCCCTGCGTCCGAATCGGGTGCTCGTGTTAGACTTTTGAGACACATGAGGCATCTAAATTTACGACCAGCCGAAACTGGGGAGGAGCATGGACAGGAGTGACGAAAACCTTCTGCAATTGGCTCTGCAGGGGGATGGAGCATCCTTTGGGGAGTTGACTGGCCGTTGGCAGCGGAAGATTTATGCTTTTATTTACCGTTACGTAGGCAATCGAGAGGAAGCTCGTGACCTGACACAGGACACATTTACCAAAGCTTTTGAGAACCTGGAGCGCCTGGCGGATCCGGCACGCTTTTCTTCGTGGATCTACAAAATTGCTCTCAATGAATGCCGAATGCGCTTCCGAAAGCAGCGCCATGTGACCCCGGTATCGCTGGAAGATTCAAGCTTCCGAGAAGAGCAGTCGACACAACTTCTTCCGCTAAGCCCTGAGGAGGCGCTCGTAGAGAAAGAAGTGGTAAGGGTCCTGAAGGAAGTAATGGAAAACCTTCCTGAAGAACAGAGAACGGTAATCTTGATGAAGGAATATCAAGGCCTGAAATTTCATGAGATCTCTGAAATCCTCGACATTCCTTTGTCGACAGTAAAGTCGAGAATGTATCTGGGTTTGAAAACTCTCCGAAAATTAATGGAGATCCGGCTATGACGTGTGAAGAAAGTCAGGAACTAATAATAGATATCCTCTATGGTGAGGAAGCGGATTCACGTCGGTGCTTTCAGTTTTTCCGCCACCTGGAGACCTGCACAGAATGCAACCATGATTATCTGCAATTGCTCGAAACACGGGATGCCTTAAGGAAGTGGACTGTGCAGGAGACAGAGCCTGTCGAGGGAACCAGGGTTTCCCGACGGTACAGATTCTCCGTCTGGCCCCTCTTGCAGAAGGTGGCGGCCAGCATCATGTTGCTCGCGGGAGGTATGTTTCTCTTGCAATACCTGGGAGTGGCTCAGAAGGAGTACCGGCTTTCCCGCCATGAGCTTACCGAGATGGTGCACGATACCGTCGTAGCCGAGCAGGCCCGCGAGCGCAAGTTGATAGGCGCCGCCCTGCTTCAGGTTAAGGAGGAGTCGACGCTGGAGCGGCGGGAGCAGATGCGCGAGATCTACAATCATCTCCTTGCGCTGGAACAAAGATATCTCGAGAGCCTGGAACAAAACAATAGATCCTTGCGTACCCTCCTCTCACGATAGGAGCCATACATGCGTACCATATTGATCTTTGTCACTTCATTTTTGGTCGCCGATTCACTACATGCTCAGAAAAGTTTTAACTTGGCCGCCTTCAAGAGCGAAACCAGGGTTTTCGAGGGCATTATGGACAATCTCCTGAAGCAAACCTTCAAAGACCCATTCGCCCTCACGGTGGAACCAAAGGGCACTTACCTGCAGGGCTACGGCATGGTTTTCTTTGTGCACCTGAACATCAATCGCAGCAAAATCAGGACTCCCTTTGGAGAAATGGACGCCCCTCGCTCCATGGCGGAAAAAAGCAAGGAGGAGCAGATCCGCTTAATCAAGGAACTGACTATCCAATGTCTTGCCGACTATGGCGCTACCATGAAGCAGTTGGCTGGGCAGGACCGTATAACCATAAGCGCCCATGTTGAGGATCGCAATGAACTGGATCCGTCCAAGGATACGACGGTCCTCGTATTTAGCGCGACCAAGGACGATATCGAACTCTTTACGCTGAAGAAGATCACCATCGAGAAGTTTCGAGAGAGAGTTCATTTGTTTCAGTATTGAGAAAGGCGTCGTAATCTTGTTTCATGATCAAATTCAACGAGTTAAAATTAAGACCGCTTTTTGGACAGGAACTTCTTAGCAAGGGAATCATCTCGGAAGAAGAGCTCAGCACCGCAGTCAATCTCCAAAAACAATCCCACGAAAAAATCGGCAAGCTCCTGGTGGATATCGGCGCTATTTCCGAAGCGGATCTCGTAAGACATCTGAGCGAACACCTGGGCATCCGCTATGTCACGCAGGAGGAGTTTCCTACAGTGCCTGTGGTGGAAAATACTTTCTCTTTGAAATTCATGCGGGAATGCAAATTTGTGCCAATCCAAATGCAGGAGGCGGGGAAACTGGTGATCGCAATGTCCGATCCGCTTGATCACCCCACCATTGACTCCATTCGCCTGTACACCTCTTATCAGGACCTCGAAATTGTCTTGGCGGCGGAAAGTGAAATACTTGACTTGATCGAGAAGTTCTACGGCAATCAGGCTTCAAGCCTGGGCCGCATTGTGGAAGGTATTGAGGAAGAAGGCGGGGATTCATTCGCTGAAGATGAAGATGTCGAGCACCTGAAAGACCTCGCCTCCGAAGCCCCGGTCATCCGGCTGGTTAATTTGGTCATTTCACGAGCGCTGGAATCGCGGGCTTCAGACATTCATATTGAACCTTTCGAGCGGGATCTCAAGGTCCGTTACCGAATTGATGGGATCCTTCACGACGTGGAATCGCCTCCCAAGAAACTCAAAGCCGCCATCATTTCCCGTATTAAGATTATGTCCAAACTGAACATTGCCGAGCGACGGATACCGCAGGACGGAAGAATCAAAATGAGAGTTCTCGGCAAAGATGTGGATCTCCGGGTCTCCACCTTGCCCACCATGTATGGCGAAAGCGTGGTCATGCGTATTCTCGACAAGAGCAACACGCAGATTTACGACCTGGAGAAACTGGGCTTCTCACCCCAGATGTTCGAGCACTTTACGCAGTTGATCTTGAGACCGCACGGGATCATGCTGGTGACCGGTCCTACCGGTAGCGGCAAGACCACCACTCTCTATGGCGCCCTGACCCGGATCAACCTCCCCGATAAAAAGATCATCACCATTGAGGACCCGGTTGAGTATCAGATCAACGGCATCAATCAGATTCATGTCAATCCTCAAATCGGTTTGTCCTTTGCAGCAGGGCTGCGTTCGATCGTGCGTCAGGATCCGGACGTCATCATGGTGGGTGAGATGCGTGATCTGGAAACAGCCGAAATCGGCATTCGTGCGGCCTTGACAGGGCACCTGGTTTTCAGCACCTTGCACACCAACGACGCGCCCAGCGCCATTGCGCGACTGATCGATATGGGCGCCGAGGATTACTTGCTGGCATCCTCCATTCTGGGGGTCCTGGCCCAGCGCCTGGTGCGGGTGATCTGCACTACCTGCCGTGAAGAACAGCCTGTAGATCGCATCCTTTTGGAGCAAATTGGTTTTCCATTGAACGGCGAAGTTCGAGTTTGTCAGGGGAAAGGCTGCAAAGAATGTGCCGGTACCGGCTATCGCGGGCGGATTGGCATTTTTGAATTGATGTTGATGGACGACGAGGTCCGGCGGCTGACCATAGCCAATGCAGATGCTACACAGTTGAGGAAGGCCGCCTTAAAACAAGGCATGGTCTCGTTGCGGCAGGATGGATTTGAAAAAGTGAAAAACGGAGTGACCACTGTTTCCGAAGTCTTGCGTGTCACGCAAGACTTGTGAGTTACAACTGAGAGATAGCGATGGCTTTTTTCCAATACAAGGCAATCACTGCTGAAGGGAAAATTATCGAGGGAACCCTGGAAGCAGCTGACGAGCGAACTGCTCTAAGTCGCTTGGAGCAGCAGGGTCAGCTGCCCATCAAGGTCTTTTCCGAAGAAGCGAGAGCCGGTTGGCTCCCGGAGATACGTTTTCCCTGGCGCCGCAAGCGAGTCACGCAACAGGATCTGCTGGTGTTTACGCAGGAGCTTGCGACGTTGTCGCGGGCCGGGCTTCCCCTGGACCGCAGTCTCACCATTCTTTCCGAATTGACTGAAAATTCTTACCTGCGCGAAGTGGTAAAGGACCTCCTGAGTGAAATAAAGGGCGGAAGATCTCTCTCTGAGGCGCTCAGCCTCTACCCGCGGGTTTTTCCGAAACTCTACGTCAACATGATTCGAGCCGGTGAGATGGCCGGTGTTCAGAATTCTATTCTGGAAAGGCTGATCAGCTATCTGGAGGGCGCCGAAGAGCTCCGAAACTATTTTGTCTCCTCGCTGGTGTATCCGGTGATCCTGGCCCTGGTGGGCTCGGCTTCAGTGGTGGTGATGGTCACGTTTGTGATACCTAAGTTTGCAGCAATTTTCGAAAACGCAGGCGCCCCGATTCCTCTTCCCATGCAACTCATGCTGAACCTCAGCCTTTTCGTGACCGGTTACTGGTGGCTGTTGCTGATTTGCGCTCTGGCCGTCGCGATTTTCTTCCGGCGCCGCCTGGCCACCGAAGAGGGACGCTTGAAATGGGACCGCATGGTTCTGCGAATGCCGCTGCTGGGAACACTGTTTCAGAAAATGGAAGTGAGCCGTTTCAGCAGAACTCTGGGAACTCTGCTAACCAGCGCCGTGCCCCTGATCCCATCCATCAATTTGGTCAAGGAGGTCATTTCCAATCAAGCGATTGCCTCCACCATGGACCGCATCAAATCGGGCGTGAAAAAAGGCGAGGGCCTCTCCAAACCCATACGCGAGGCGGGCATCTTCCCGCCCCTGGCACTGCATCTTCTGGAAGTGGGAGAAGAGACCGGCCGGCTGGACGCTATGCTGCTTCAAATCGCGGAAACTTACGACAGAGAATTGAGAACGACATTAAAGCGGCTGGTAGCTTTATTTGAGCCTGCCATCATCCTCATCATGGGATTGGTCATCGGAGTGATGGTCGTTTCGATGCTTTATTCCATATTCAGCATTAATGACGTTCCTCTGTAGACTGAATTTCACGGGGAGCTTGTAAATGAATCGAAAAAGAAACCGTTCCAGAAACGACGCGCATAACCGCGGGTTTTCTTTGATTGAGCTGATCGTGGTCCTGGTGATCCTCGGTTTGCTGGCAACCGTGGTCGGACCGCGGGTCATGGATCGCCTGGGGAAGGGGAAAACTGAAATCGCAAAATTGCAGATCGATCAATTTGAGGGTGCTTTAGGCCTCTTCAGATTTGACGTGGGGCGCTATCCCAGCACGGCCGAGGGGCTGCAAGCTCTGATTGAAAACAACGGAGGAATCCAGAACTGGGGAGGTCCCTACCTGGATAGGAAAAGCGTTCCTAAAGATCCGTGGGGAAGAGACTATCAATACCAAAGCCCGGGCCAAAACGGCGATTTCGACCTATGGAGCACCGGCGCCGACGGGGCTGAAGGGGGGCAAGGAGAGAATGCGGATATCACCTCTTGGTGAATCCCTGTCGCGTTCAAGGCGAGACTCTAACGGTTTTACTCTCCTCGAACTTTTAGTCGTGCTCATCTTGCTGGCAGCTTCGGCGGCGGTGGTAATGCCCTCGCTCACCCGGGGGATGCAGGGGATCGAGCTGGAAGCGTCCGCTCGAGACTTGGTGACCCGTCTTAAGCAGGCAAGGTCCCAAAGCATTTCCACACAAAAGACGGTCCGGATGATTCTGCGTGAGCGGGATTATGTACTTGCAAGCGAATACGGAGAGGAGCTCAAGAAATATAGCCTGCCCTCTGAGATCAGCATCGAGCTGGACAAGGGAGAATTGCCGCTAACCCTTAGTTTTTACCCCAACGGGCGCAGCCATTCTTCCGAATTTGAGGTGAAAAATTCCGAGGGAAGAGCATTGTCAGTCACGGTGGATCCTGTTACGGGGTTGGCGTCGGTTACGAAAAAGCAGGATTTATGAAGACACAACCTTCAGCACACTCAGGTTTTACGCTCCTGGAGATCGTGGTCGCCATGGCCATTCTGGGTATTGCTGTGGGAGCTATTTTGCAGATTTTTTCGGGAGGTATGAAAAACATCTACAAAATCGACCTGGCTCATCGCGCCATGAACCATGCTGAAAACGTGATGAACGAAATACTGACCGACGAGACCGTGCGCCAGTCTACGGCGCGTTCGGGCGATCTCGATGATGAATTCCGTTATGAAGCCGTTGTTGAAGAATGGCAGGAAAATCGCGAGCGCCCTACCATTCAGGGAAACCTGCCGCCGGTGCGTCTGCTCAACGTTCGTGTGGATGTTTATTTTAAAAACGACCCTAATGGAAAATTTTATCGCACTGTTTCAATGAAAATGGTTTCAGATCAGCAGGCTTCTCCCCTGCAGCAAACGCCGACCGAGGCAATCCGGCAGTTGTTTGGACCGGCTCAGTAGGAGAACACTTTGAGCTTACCTATTTTAAAAAAACAGGCTCTCAGGCACGTGGTGGCTTCAAGCGATGAAGAGCACAGCATGGTAACCGTTGCGAGACGCTCCTCTGGATTTACACTGCTGGAACTGGTGGTTGCCTTTACGATCCTTGGCTTGATTTCCGCAATCGTCTTTTCTTCCTTCCGGGTGGTCATCAATAGCTATGTCGCCAGCCAGGAGCGGCTGGAAGTCAGGGCCAGGGAGCGGATCCTTCAGGACCATTTGAAAAGACAGGTGGGTTCCATTTTCCCGCTGCGTCCTACGGGCTCCTTCACAGCGAGTTCACTGCGTGTCGATCCACAGATGGATCTGTCAGGGGCGGCGCTCACTCAGGTTCCCCTGTTTGACGGCATCCAAAATGCCATGACTTTTATCACGGTGGTGCCGCTGTTGTTTCAAGAAACACCGGGACTTACTGTGGTGCGCTATGGACTGTCTCAGGATGAGCAAGGCCGTTATTACCTGGGAGCCATGGAGACGCCGTTTACAGGTGTGAGCAGCTACTCCGATATGGTGCGGATTCCCAGGGGAAAACCTTATCCGATTGTTTACGACGTGACGGGCCTTGAGTTCGAATATTTCGGTTACGACTCCAGAAACCAGGATTACCGGTGGATGTCCAGATGGAGTGGTGAAGAGATGCGCGCCATACCCCAGGCGGTTCGCATTCGCTTTAATGACCAGCACGTCACGGTGCCCGTGAATGCAGATTTTGTCATTGGAGGCGCTTGGGGAGGCCTGGGTCTGGTACAGAGGTTCCAATAGTCATGTCTTTCAACCTGCGCCCGCCTTCAGGCCACAACCGCGGTGCCGTTCTCATCGTGGTGTTGTGGGTGTTAATGGGGATGAGCGTGCTGGCACTTTCTTTCGGAGCATCGGTCCGTACCGAAGTCAATGCGACCCGAAATGTCGTAGATCAGAAACAGGCGTATTACTCTGCGCGCGCAGGGATTGAATATGCGGTTTACAGGCTGATGGAGGTGCAACTTGTTTATATGGAAGCGCAGCGTGCACAAGACCGCGCCAGGCAACAACAGGCAGTCACCCCCCTGAGCACTCTTTCCTTGCCGCTCACCAACAGCTCAGTGGAGATTGTGGTTAGTGATGAAACCGGAAAGCTAAACCTGAACCTGGTCCCTTCCCATCTGCTTTTTAACCTTTTGATCAACGTGGGGATCGAGGGCAGCCAAGCCGAAATCATCACCGATTCTGTTGAAGACTGGCGCGATGAAGATGAGCTTTACCGCGCCAACGGTGCTGAAAGCGGTTACTACCAGACCCTTGCCACCCCTTACATGGCAAAAAACGGCCCCTTCAGCATTCCTGAGGAATTGCTTCTGGTGAGAGGTGTGACACCAGAGATCTACTATGGGAAAAAAGGATTGGGTTCGGCCGGGGAAAAAATAGATTACTACGGCCTGCAGAAATACTTTACTACTTTTACCGGCTCGGCTCACATTAACGTCAACGCGGCTCCTCGGGCCGTGCTGGCAGCCATCCCCGGCCTCGACGACGAAGTTGCAGCTGAGATTGAGCGCATGCGGCAAACGGAAGTTTTCATTGATCCGGCTCAAATCATGCAAAAGATACCCGGCATCAATACCGAGGTACTGGGGTATCTCTCAGCCTTGCGTTCAAACGTGTATACTTTAGTGGCATCCGGGAAGATCAATGGATCTGAAGCGGTCAGCCGAATTCGGGCAGTGGTACAAGTAGGATTCGGGGCTCAAGGTTACGTTGTTCTTTACTGGAACGAAGCCAATATGGAACTGTGAGAAAAGGTCAGGACTGACATGATCAACTGGGATTCAGCACTGGGTGTGGAAGTTCGTGGAGCCGATCTCTTCTTGGCAACTGTAAAGAAGGGGCTCCAGGATTACGTGTTGAAGAATTATTCCAGGATAGAAAACTTTCAATCCTTGGCCGCGGGAGAATTGCGGTCCCGCATCCTCCAGTATGTAAGGTCGAATGGATTCAACCGGGAGAATGTCATCCTGGGTATTCCGCGCGAACAAGTGATTGTCCGCACGCTGCAACTTCCATTGGAAGTGGAGGAAAACCTAGATAGGGTGGTGCGTTTTCAGATGGAGAAATTCGAGCCTAGTGAGGAGGAAGGCTCTTATTACGATTACGTGTTGATCCATCGAGACATGGAGCAAAAGAAACTGCTGCTTCAAATATATATGGTTCCGAAGAAGATCCTCGACTCTACCTTGCAGATTCTGGCAGCCGCCCAACTGCTTCCTGCCGCGGTCAGGATCTCCAGCGCCGGCTTGTATCAGCTTTTTACGATTCATGAAGATGGGTTCCCGCAAAAAAACGGAAACCTCCTTATAAAAATCGAGCCTGGTTCGGCAGAGTTTGTCTGGTTTAATAGCACCCGTTTTGTTTCGGACTCTGCCATCCTTGAAGAATCTCCGTCGCTGGAGTGCCTCTGGAAGGCCCTGGACCAGTTTTTGTCTCGACTTGCAGCGACCGATGAAGGCGTCTCAAAGATTTATCTGGCCGGAAGTCTGGGAAAGCAGTTCCTTCCCGAGTTTCGCACGCGCTATGGGAGCTGTGAGCTGATGGAGGAGAAGCTTTCCATCAAAGGAAAAACTCCTGCACAGTTCCCTGTTTTCGCTAACAGCGTCGGCCTGGCCGTCTCCGCTTTAGTGCGAAACCCGGCGACGCGGTTTAATTTAATTCCTACGGAAAAAAGAGTGGTGGGGGAGCGGCCAAGCCTGATCCCCACGGCGCTGTTAACCTTGCTGGTGATTCTGATGGGGATCGCCGTGGGCACCCGTGAACACCTGCAGAGGCGACAGGTCATTGAAGGGCTGGATCGTCAGATCGCGTCTATCAAGCCGCAGGTGGATCAAGTAATGGAGCTGCGGCAGCGAATTGAACGGACTCAAGCACAAATTGCCGAGCTCCAGGAACTCATGAAAGGACGCCAGCGGGTCCTTTCTGTTTTGAAGGAACTCACGGAGAAAATACCGGAGTCCGCTTTTCTCCAGAACGTGAATATCGCAGGCGACAAGGTTAACATCACTGGTTATGCAGACTCAGCTTCTACGCTTCTACCGGTCCTGTTGAACTCCAAGTATCTAAAGAGCGTGGAATCACGTTACATTACTCCCGATCGCAGTATGGGAAACAAAGAGAAGTTCAATTTTGAGGCCACCATCAGGGACTAGATATGAAAAGACTGTCGAGGCGGGACCGAAAGATTCTAGTCATCGGTGGAATATTTTCCGCCCTGATCCTGATTCTCTTTTACGTGGTCCTTCCTTTTTACAACCTCCAGGCTGCGTCTCGAGAGGAGCTGGAAAACAAGGAGAAGCTCCTCCATCGTTCCTTGCAGGTGCTGAACAACCGTAAAATTTACGAAGAGAGCCTGGCACAGTTGGATTCGGTCTTTCGAAACTATCAACAAAATCTCTTGGATGCCCGTGACACCAGTACCGCTTACATCCAGCTCGAAGAGCTGGTTCGGAGTCTGGCGGCACAAAATGGTGTCAGCGTAAGTCGGAGCAATCCGCTGCAGGAGAAAAAAATCAGGGAGAGCTTTGCTCGAATCACGCTGCAAATCAATGTGGAAAGTGATACGACGCAGCTCACCAATTTCCTGTATGCGCTTTCGACTCAACCTAAATTCTTAGTGGTCGATGAATTCTACCTGGCTAGTTTTCGCATTCAGGAACAAATCCGGATTCAGCCCCGCTTGAATGTATCAGGTTTTATTAGACTTTCCTGAATGAATGGCATCCAGATAAGAGAACAAGAGTTGTATGCGCCGACAAATATTGTTCATTAATTTATTGCTTCTTGCGGCTGTTATTCTTCTTTCCAGCTATCTGAATTCAGCCTGGCGCGAGTTCCAGGAGCAAAATCATCCTTCGAAGACTGCCGCCGGGAACGCTTTGGAAAGCACGCCGCCCACTTTTGCCGTCCCCGGCATGGAGCAGCCAGGATCCTTTTCAGACTTTGCAGTGGTGGCTGACAAGAACCTCTTTACTCCGGAGCGGCGGCCGGAATCATCGATTCCCGCGGCGCAGGCCCCTCAGCCGCCGCCTTTGCCCATCAAACCCGTTTTGAGAGGCATCTCCACCGTCAAAGGGAAAAAACAAGCCTTCTTGAACATTTTTGAAGGAGGAAACACACAAGGGCAGGCCCGGACCGTGACGGTGGGGGACGTGGTTCAAGGTTACACGGTGGCGGAAATTTCCGATACCGGCCTTGAACTCCGGTGGAACGACCATGTCATCCCCATCGATATCTCTGCTGCGCCTCAGCCGCAAGCCGCTGCAGCACCGGGGAGGACCATGGCTGCAGTTACTATCATCACTGTCGGTGCCCCGGCCGCTGCCGTGGAGGTGGCGAAATCGCAGCAACCCGGCGCAGACAGTCAGGAACGAGGGCTTCAAATCAGTTCGGTCAGCGGCCCGGCCGGCACAGTCGGCGCTGGAGCCCGCGGAGGGGCGATACCGCGGCCAGCCGGTGGCGGCCAGACTTCCCCCAGCCCCACAGATCTACGCGCACTGCCTGGGACCGTTGGCATCCCCGGCAATCCACAAACCATACAAACTCCATTTGGAACCATCCAACGCCAGCAGTGATGGCGCTTGTAAACTTCAGATGAAAAGATTGTTCAAACTTTTAGCCTGGCTCGCACTGATGCAAAACGTCTCACTGGCGAGTGTCAATTCGATTTCCTTCTATCAAAAGCCTACGACTGCCGAACGGCAAGGGGTGGCCCCTGGCGGAGATCAACTTCCGGCCATCATCGGTTTTCCTAACCCTCCCCAGCGAAAGCTGGATGATTCTGAGCAACTTCACCAGCTGGAACTGCTTTTCCGGGAACGCCTTAAGTCTTCAACGCCTGGGGAAGCCGCTTCTCCCGTGGAGGTCCATTCAGCGCCCGTTACCTCCTCCGGGACCTCCAGTGTGACGGCTGCTTCGCCCGCCGCAACGCAGGCTGCGCCTTCGGCGCCGGCTCCATCCGGTCAGCCGGTTGAGCTCGCATTCAACAACGCCCCGATTGACACGGTAATCAATACCATCATGCGGGAGCTCGGCTACTCTTACATGATTGACCCCCAGGTGAACGGCACCGTCAACTTGTTTACGGCCGGAGGTGTTCCGCGCGAAAAATTATTCGAGGTACTGGAACAGATCCTGAAAATGAATGGTCTGGGAATAATCAAGCAGGATAACTTCTACTTGATTCTTCCGCTGAGCCAAACTCCCAAAAATCCTCATGAAATCCTCCTAAACCCGGCCGCTCCACCCCCAGAGGAGGGGAAAGGTCCGGAGAAAAGCGGAGAACAAAAGCCGCAAACGGGTACTGCGGAAGCACCGCCTCCAATGCCTGGTTCCTCGACGGAGGTGATATCGCAGGCAGGTCCTACGGTTTTGAGAGTCACCAGTTCCGTACAGCCACGACTTCAGGAGGAGCAGGGAGTTCTCACCTATATTATCCCGCTTCACTACATTCCTTCAGACCAGGCAGTGGAATTGATTAAGCCTTTTGTCTCCGACGGCGCAACCGTGATTAATTTTGCATCGGCCAACATTCTGATCATTACGGATTACCGCAGGAACATCCAACAAGTACTCAATCTGGTGAGCGTTCTCGATACCCAGTATTTCGACGTCAACACCGTGGATCTGATCCCGATTCAGTACAACCAGGCCAAGGATGTGGCCCAGGACCTTGCCAAGATTTTTTCACCCGGGGATAAAGCAGGCGGCGTGCGAATCGTCGCTGTCGATCGCCTCAACAGCATTCTGGTAGTGACCCACTCGCCGGCAGTTTTCCGTGAGGCTAAGGAATGGATCGATCGCCTGGATGCGCCGTCGACCAGCACCAACATCAAGACGTTTGTCTATCAAGTCGAAAACAACACTGCCGTAAACATTGCAGAGATCCTTTCCCAGCTTTACCAGGACGGAGTGGGGCTGCCTTCAAGTCCCATCGCCGGTGCGCCGGCTTCAGAAGGGCAGCAGGCACGGCAACAATCTGGCCTGACGCCGGCCCAGCGGGAGGCCGGTTTTCTCCCACCCAGCGAACGCGGGCCACAGGCCGGAATTCGAAGTGAGCTGGGTCCCTCGCTCACAGGGCGGCCCATGAGCTCCCAATCAGGCGTCCGTGCCGTCGTAAGCGGGAACATCAAAATCATTGTGAACGAATTCAATAACTCACTCATTATTCAGGCAACGGAGGCGGACTACCAGTTTTTGCTTCAAAGCATTCGCCAGCTCGATGTGTTGCCTCGGCAGGTGGTAATTGAGGCCAAGATCTATTCAGTTGAACTTCGCGACGATCTTAGTTTTGGTGTTGCGGCATTTCTTGAAAAGAGAACTGCCGAAGAGACTATTCCGGATCCCAGCGATCCTGATAAAACCATAAAAGTACCCCTAGGCCCTGCCACTACCGGGCAGATTGGAACTCCCGCACAAGGTTCCTCCGGCGGTGCTTTGTCTCTAACGACCCGAGCCTTCATCGGCATGGAACGGCAACTCGAGCTGGTCATCAATGCGTTGCGTTCGAAAACTAACGTGCAGATTTTGGAAGCACCGCGCTTACTCACCATGGACGGAATGCAGGCCACTTTCAACGTCGGGGCCGAGGTTCCGGTGACGACCAGTTCTTTTGGTGATCCCATTCGGGGAGGAGGGCCAAACGCATTTATTAACTCAATACAATTCCGCCCAACAGGAACCACCCTGCTGATCGTTCCCAGGATCAGTGCCGGAGGGATCGTCACCATGGATCTCGCTATCGAAATCAGCTCGGCTACCGGCACGGCATTGACTCCCACTATCAACCGCAACTACGTTGAGACGTCGCTGATTGTCAAAGATGGCCAGACAGTTGCAATCGCCGGAATCATCAGCGATCAATTTAACGTTGGTAAGAATCGCGTCCCAATACTCGGGGATATTCCTATTTTGGGAGCGGTATTTGGTCAGACCACCCGGAACTCCCGAAAAAACGAATTGGTTTTTTTTATCACCCCACACGTCATTCGTAACCTGCCTACTGCAACGGAGCTGACTCTCGATTTCAAGCGCGCATTGCGCCGAACCTATGACTTTATCCGGGAAAAAGACGGCGAGATAGAACAGTTAATCGAAAAACGCCGGAAAAAAGAACTGGAAGAGGAATCGAAAGAAAAGCAACAACCTTAAGACCGTCCCTAGAGGCCGAATCAAATTAAGGTCTGAGCCAGTTTATTTTTTCAGGTCCTGTGCTTCTCTGTAAATGGAAATCGCCTCATCAGCTCTACCCTGATCCTGAAGGACTTTCCCTTTCAACATGAGCAAAGAGAATTTGTTCTGGCGAGTTCTGGCTACATTGACGGTTTCGTCAATGAGCTGCAGTGCCAACGCGTGCTGATCCAGTTCACGCAGCTGCTCAACAATGATCCACGCCTCCTGTACTACCAGCTTTTCGTTGCGAAGCCCCAGCTTGAGGATCTTACGAAATTCGGGAAGGACACTTCCGTACCTCTCCTGCTGAATCAGTAGAGAGATGATCTCATGCTGGCCGGCGGCAAACTGCATCTTTGAAGCCTCATCCTGTTCGGACATGCCGGGTTCAGGCATGCCGAGCGCACTGATGCTTTGAACGGCCAAAATTATTAAGAGAATACCTATCCTACTCATCTGAGTTTCCACCCTCGAGAAACGGATTCTTACTACTTATCTGATCGAATTCGAAAAAAGGATTACGATGCTTTAAAGCGGACCAGGCAAGATTAGTATCAGGTTCAAACTGATAAGCCTGAAGCTGGCGTAAGACTCGGTTTGTTTCGATTTGCTTGCGAATACCGAGGAATGTGACCAGCGAGAACACCAAGAGGAGAAGCGTGGCCACCGTGGCATATTTGTAAGCTGTCGGGAACAGCCAGTCGAAAGCATACCAGGGAGGCGGTGGCTGCAGATGCGCCTGGATTTCCCTCCAGAGTGAATCGGGAGGATCCAACTCCACCGCTGAATTCTTGAAAATATCCGTGATCTGCAATTGTTCGCGTTGGAATTCCCTGCAAGACGGGCAGGTAGCCAAATGAGCCCGTACCTCCTGCTGCAGCCCAGGCTCCAGGCTGTTATCCAGGAATGCTGAAATGTGAGGGCGTAACAACTGGCAATTCATCTCATTCGCTTCTGAGATACTTCTTGAGAACATCCTTGGCTATGAGGCGGGCCCTATAGATGTCCGTCTTGACGGAAAGCAAAGAGCGCCCGACTATCTTGGTAATGTCCTCGTAGCTCATCTTTTCAAATACGGCCAATATGAAAACGTCTCGATACTTGGGAGCCATCGTGTTGAGGGCCTTGTCAATGATCTCTTGAAGTTCCTGATTGAGAAATTGCCGTTCCGGGTTGAGGGAATCATTGCCGTCGACAAGAAAGTTGTAATAGGTGATTTCCTCGTCATCGATCGAGACTTCTGAATTTCTTTGTTGCCGTCGCAGCCTTTGATAGACCTCATTGCGCGCGACCCGGTAAAGCCAAAAACGAAACTGGGCGGGTTCCCGCAGATGCTTAAGCTCCCGGTGCACTTTAAGAAAAGTGTCCTGAGTAAGATCCTGAGCATCATCTACCGAGCCGGTCAACCTCCAGATAAAGTTGTAAATGGCCCTTGCAAACAAATTGTAGAGCTTCTGGAAATCCTCTGGCGAGCCGTTCTGAGCTCTCTTGACGATCTCCGTGAGCTCGTCTTGGCTGATAGTGACAGACATTGAAGGTGCTGAGCGGGCTGAGGCAAATCTCCCCGCGCCCTGCGAAGCCTACACCCTATCAGCCCCTACTCGAAAAGCAAAGGTAAAAGATGATTTAACAACCTCAAAGTTGCACACAGATGGGAAAAATTCCCAATAGAGCGAACTGAGTGTCCAAGACTACGATGAAATTGCCTTCGGAGACGGGACCGGTAATCGTGACCGGTGGGGCGGCGCGAGAAGAGATTAACGGTCTGATCCAGCAGGTTTAGGGATAGGGAATAAGATCGTATCCCCCTGTTAATTTACCTTGGAGAGACTTATTTAGGAACTCATCCAAGAAGACCGGTGGAAAAGCGAGGATTTCGCGGGGAAGAGAAGGATCACGTGAA
>JACQSY010000105.1 GCA_016211085.1 Acidobacteriota bacterium
CCCACAATGCCCAGCCAAAACCTTTCCGTTGGACTAAATCTCCCGATCAGATCCTGGCTAGCATTGCTCGCTTTGCTCATCGAACTCTCGACGTACAGACGGCTCCACTTATGTCAGAAATCAATGGGACAGCAGACTAGCCAAGCGTCTCCGAGGCAGCGCCCTCTTGTGTCTTGTTGTACTGGTTATGCTGCAGATGGCGTGTCGAGAAGATGCCGCTGAAAGCGCCAGAAGGCTTACCGGCGGCGACCCGGAAACAGGGAAAACGTTGATTAATCGGTACGGCTGCGGCTCGTGCCATACTATTCCAGGAATACGGATGGCCCAAGGAAAGATTGGTCCTCCCCTGGATCGAATGCGCGAACGTGCTTACCTGGCTGGAGGTCTTCCGAATACTCCGGAAAACCTGACCCGGTGGATTCGATTTCCCAAGGAAGTAAAACAAGATTCGGCAATGCCGGAGCTGGGAGTAGGAAGTCAGGAAGCAAAACACATTGCTGCTTACCTTTACACTCTGCGCTGAGACGAGCTGTCATCTCGCCTCATTGCCAGGAGTGAGGGTTTGAAGTCTCAGACGCTGCAGGGTACGGCGCACGGCGGGGGCGGCTGTGGAATCTGGATGCAGGCGCAAGAATTCCTCTAGCTCCACGATCATGGCCGCAATGTCGTTACGGGCGCGATAAACCTCAGCCAGCACGAGCTGAGGATGAGAAAAATGCAGTGGGTCCAACCGCTTCGCTTCACGAAGCGCCGTCTCTGCCCGATAAAGCTGTCCGGTGTAATAGCAGCTTTGTCCCAGCTGCGAGTGGGCCAGTGCATCCTCCGGTTGCAGCTGAACGGCTCGCGCGTTGATTGACAGAGACTCCTCTAGCTTTCCGAGTGCAATGAGGACCCCACCGAGATTGACCAACGGAGCATAACTCTCGGGTTCGTGCTTGAGGGCTTCACGAAAATAGCGTTCTGCACTGGTGTAATCACGTGTTTGATAGGCAATGACTCCCAGGGCATTCCAGGCTTCTGCATAGTGGGGAGCCTTGGAGACTGCCCTCAACAAGTGAGTGCGTGCTCCTTCGGCATCATAGCGGCTGAGAAATTTCTGCGCTTTTTCAAAGTCGCGCCGCGCCGCCTCCGCTATCGCCAACTGTGTAGCCGACACCGTTTGTCTTGCCGGCGAACGTTCTTCGGAAGACAACCACAAATCCAGATGAATTTTCCGCCGCACGTCAGCAACGGCGGGTCCGATCTGGACTGTGCGGCGAAATTCGCCAATGCCCGCCACGTGAACCGTCAGCGTATAGGAGCCGGCCAGTAGTCCCTTGAACCGGAAACGTCCGTCGGCTCCCGCCCTGGTGTGGCTCGAGAAAGGTAGGGTCGAGCCATGAAGAAAAACCAGCGGAAAGTCGCCCGAACGTGAGATCTCAGGTGAGTCAATGAACTGCCCTTCTAATTCAAATTTCTCGTTTCCGGGCGCTGAAGAAGCGACCAGGCCGGCTCGCATCCAAAGGAAAAGCAACATTAATAAAAAGACGCGAAAAGCCGCTGCACTGGTCACCGAGGCAAGTGTTCGGCCTGGCATGCAAACCCCAAAAGCAGAACCCAAGGCATTTGCCAGACGGGGCATCATCGTTTTTAATACACCTTACGAGGTTCCAGACTAAAATAAAACCGCCGCGGAAATCGAAATGAACCGAGCTGAGCGCGTTGCCAGCGCAATTCAATTGCAATATATCACCCTATCCTACAATATCCTTGAAGGAATCCTTGCTGTTGCATTCGGCCGAATTGCACACTCAATTGCATTGATTGGATTTGGACTGGACAGCTTTGTGGAAACCTTTTCCTCCCTGATCGTGCTGAGGCGATTTAAGCGAGAGCGTCGGGGATGGTGCGGCGAGGAACTAGAGCAGCGCGCCATGCGCTGGATCGGTGTTTCGTTTTACTTGCTTGCTACCTATGTCCTGTTTGAGTCGAGCCACAAATTAATCCTCTCCGAGTCTCCTGATACCAGCATGCCCGGAATGCTTCTAGCTCTCGCTTCGCTGGTCGTCATGCCTATCCTGGCGCAAAGGAAGTTCCGCATAGGCAAAGCATTGGGAAGCGGTGCCATGATTGGGGATTCACGACAGACTCTGGCTTGCTCCATACTATCCATAAATCTTCTTGTAGGGCTGGGGCTTAATGCCTGGCTCGGTTGGTGGTGGGCGGATCCCGTCGCCGGCATCGCCATGGTTCCCTGGCTTATCAGTGAAGGACGCGAGGCGTTTCGGGGTCTATCCTGCTGCGCATAAGCAGTGCTTCAATTCTTGCTTCGGAGGCCGCCTTTTGCACGGCGGCAAGGTCTCCTGTATGTTATGCGCCTCAACCAAGTTTTTTTTCAGGAATCAAGGGCCCCGCTTTTCGGAGGGCTTTCATCTACAAACCTTCTCTGGATGAAATAGCTGATTCGGCTGCACCTGGAGACACTCCTTGCAAACCTGTCAAGCCATCATAAAATGTAACTTTGGGTGGTATGGTCGCGCCATCTAAAATGTAACCCGAGGGGGTCTTAGTTTCCATTTGAAAAACGACTCGTAGTAGGGCCTGTGGGCAAGTGGTAAGCCGC
>JACQSY010000008.1 GCA_016211085.1 Acidobacteriota bacterium
GTAAATATATTAATGACGCACTACACTAGTTCTTTCCTGCGCTTGGATCACAGGCTACGCCATCTGAGGCGCGCACGAAGCGCAGCGGAGTAAGCGCTCGTGTTTGTTGCTTCAGGAGCGCTCCTTTCAGTCGCGCCTCTGACTGGCGGCGATGGGTTCAGCGCTGCCCTTAAATAGCACGATCCGAGGCGCGCACGAAGCGCAGCGGAGTAAGCGCTCGTGTTTGTTGCTTCAGGAGCGCTCGTTCCACTCGCGCCTCTGAACACTGTGCTTGTGAGGACACACTCACGCTGCGCTTTCAGAGGCGCGCACGAAGCGCAGCGGAGTCAGCGCTCTTCGGAGTGCGGGGACAGGTCACCGCTGTTTTTGCGGACACATGTCGCCCGCCTCCAGCATCTACATTTTCCTCTCACCGCGCACTGCCTGACAGCGTCCAATTCTCAAATTGGCTCACCTGAACTTTTTTAAAAAAATCAAAAAAAGAAGAAACAGCCGCGCGCCGCCGGGCGTAACATAGGGCAGACACTGGGAAAGCCTCTCTAAAGTTTTCCGCCAGCGGGGGAATCCTCAGTCCAGGCAGTTTCAATTTTGCGAGCGACGCCAACCATGTCTGCCGTCGTTTCTTTTGCGAATCTTCAGGTGGGTTGTTTTCGGTTCACTGTGGTTCCCTGCGAAGATCTACAGGTCCCTGCCCTCAACAAAGGAAACATGTTGCGGGGCGGCTTCGGGCATGCGTTCCGCAAGCTCTGCTGCATTCCCCAATGCGAGGACTCCAAGACGTGCCCGCTGGCGGCCACCTGTCCCTACAAGACCATTTTTGAACCTTCTCCGCCGCCGGGCGCCGAGAGGCTCTCCAAAAACCAGGATATCCCGCGGCCCTTTGTTTTTCGAGCGGCACGCTCGGTGCAAACCTGTTTTCCAAAAGGAGAGCCGTTTAAGTTTGCTTTGGTTCTGATAGGCCGTGCCCTGGAGTATTTGCCTTATTTTGTACTTTCGTTCCGAGAACTCGCCCGCCAAGGAGTGGGGATGAATAGAGCCCGATCCGATCTGCAGGTCGTTGAACAAATCAAGATTTCAAACAACGGGAGCGAGCGAGGCAGTGGGAATGTGGAGCCGATTTTCAGCAGTGAGGACCAGCTTTTTAGAACGGCGGAGACCATCACTGCAGACGAATGGGTCAGGGCCCGCCTGCGCGACATGACCGGTCCGAAAGATGGGAAGACTCGACGCCTTAAGATACGTTTTTTGACTCCCACTTTCTTGAGAGCGAACGGCGAGGTGGTGCGTCGGCCGGAGTTTCATCACGTCTTCAAGCGCCTGCGCGACCGCATTAACGCGCTGGCCACTTTCTTTGGGGAGGGCCCTTTGGATGTGGATTTTCGCGGTATTGGCGAGCGCGCGGAAAAAGTTCGCACCGTTTCCGCCCAGATCGACTGGGTCGAGCGCTTCCGCACGTCGTCCAAGACGCGCCAGCGCCATGAACTTTCGGGCTTCGTCGGCGAAGCCACCTACGAGGGCGAACTGACCGAGTTTTTGCCGTGGCTCACCCTGGGCGAGCTTGTCCACGTCGGCAAACACACCGCCTGGGGCAACGGCTGGATTCAGTTGACATAACGGGAAAGCGATATGGCCGTCGCTGAGGGTAGAAGAATCGACTTAACGGGGAACCCGTTCGTCGATACGGGCTTGGCTGTTCTCGCCGCATTGGCTGGCTTGGAAGAAGTCGGAGACCTGACCATTGAGCACGTGCGCAAGGTATACGGCGATGGAAGTCGCTTGGGGTCGTGGAATAGCTCGTTAAAGAACTTCACAATGGTGTTGACGAAAAACTCACTGCTCACGAACCCTTCCATCAAGGACGGGAGCAAGCGAACAGAAATGTATCGAAGCGTAGTGGGAGGTCTTCTTGACCGAATGGGGCAGGAAAAGATGGCGTTCACTTGTGAGGCTTGCGGTGCTCCGCGAACGCTTGACTTTGACCGACTCTGCCGGTCGTCCCTTGCCGGCGTCGTTGACGAACAAACTCGTTTTGTGGGCCGAGACTGGTTCCCTTTGGCGGGCAGCATGGGCAGCGACGCACAGGCGCTTCCTGCAGCGTCCCGCCCCGTGCACGTATGCGCCAAGTGCCTATTCGCCGTCCACTACCTTCCGCTTGGTTTGATCCTGTTAGATGGCCGGCTTGCCGTGTTCCAATGCACATCAGCAGACTTTTGGTACGAGCTCATACGGGATATCGTCCATGAAGTGCGGAGCCGTATCAAAGCCGGGAATTTCGACACGCTTGGAGCCAAAGAGGGCAGCCGCGCTCTTGCAAAACGCCTGCTGGCACTCTTCGAGCGGCTTCAAACGGCAGCCCGGTTTGGCGAAATCCCTCGAGGTACATTACTGAATGTGTGGCGATTTACGAATTCCGGTGCGTCACCGGAATGCGAGATAGCGGAAATTCCCAACGCCTCTTTAGTGTTTCTTTGGAAGGCTGTCGGTCAGGGTTTACGCCACGAAGTCGAGGGACTAGTTGACAGCGAAAAGAAGAAAGAGCGGTCATTTCTTCGGTGCATTGCGGAACGGATCGAATATCGTGGACTCTATCCGCGCGGCAGGATGCAAGGGGCGAGTCCTGAACTGTTTCTTCTATACCAGACGGAGGTTTGCGGGCGAACGCGCAGGACCCTGCGGTGCGCCCATAGGTTGGCCTACGAAACCGTACGAGCCGTGAAACCCAAAGACTTGAAGAAATTGCAACGTGAGGAGGCGTTTTCGGAGCCCGCGATTCGCAACCACTTTCGAGGCATGATGATTCGTCTGGCTGAGCGAGGGGATTTTAGTCTGGATGACTACATCAGGCTTTTTCCGTACAGCGACGATTGCTCTGGAATTCAGGTGCGCTTTGACGGTTGGAATCTCGTGCGCTACTACCTTCACCACACTCTCCATCCTCCCGCAGTTCTAGGTGATGACTCGTCGGCGGAATCTTTCCTGTCACCGAAGTTCAATAAGACTCGCTACTACGCAGTTCGCATCTTTGACTACTACGTTGGGACTCGGGGAAAGGACAGGTTTCAATCGGATGTGCTCAGCCGGATGGGCCGCGGAGCTATTCCTTCCCACTGGCTCCAAAGGCAGTTTGTCCGTCTCGCGGAGGATCACATCGGATTCACTTACGAAGCCTGGGAACGGCTGTGTACGGTCAGCAGCGGGCGAGTTGTCGTCTGTGAATTGCTGTTCCAGATGCGCCTTTTGTGGATTCAATGGCTTGCAGAAAGTAACCTTCCAACGGTAGTTGAAGGTGAGTTCGGGTGCGGTTCGGGACTCCCGCAAGAAGTCGAAAACTACCTGAAGCAGACTTTCTCAGAGTACGTAGAGCGCCGAGGCTTGAGTAGGTTCCACCGCGACATCCTGACACGTCTCCGCCGAAAGGAACTTGCTCTCGCCTGGTTCAAGCGTCCGGTGACGCGGGAAGGACAAAGCCAAGCAGCCACACGCCTATTCTCAGAGGGTGATTGGGAGAATTTCCTTAAGAATGAGGAAGGCCGCTCATGTGCCGATGAGCGGCTTTTCCAGATGCACTTGGTGCTGGCAAACCTTTATCGAGAGGATTCCAAATCGAAAAAGGAGGGATCGCATGGTTAGTGATCGAAAGGAGTTGACGCATGTGGCTGGAACGTTCTTAGTGCAAGCCGATGGGGCTTTCCTAAATGGTGCAGGGCTAGGCAAAGGGGAAGACCGGAATGTGACCATTCCTAAGACATTCCGCGACGGAAAGAATGAGGTTCCGTATGTCTCCGCACAAGCATGGAAGCGATGGCTGCGAAATACTACAATTCAGGAAGCAGGGTGGGCTGTCAGCGAACCTCAGGCCATCGGTTGGAATGCCAAAGGAAACGTGAATAAGATAGCCGGGCAACTCAACCCGGTCGAGTTTCCCGAAGACGACATCTTTGGGTATATGCGCGCTCAAGAAGGTCAAGGTCGTCGCAAGGCTTCCGAAGATGAAGAGGAGGAGGATGACGAGGCAGTAGGCGCGAAGACCCGAGCCGTGATGCGCGCGTCACCGTTCGCGGCATCATTACTTGTTTCTCTTCGCTCCGTAGGGTGGAGAGGGCAGGACGAAGGTTTCGTACACCTCACTAAGTACGACCCCAAGGCCCTGGCTGAGGCAGAGGTTAGGCGATTCCTAGCCCCAGTCTCAGTTGAAAAGCAGGACAAGACAAAAGATGTTTGGAAGAAGCTCGAAGAGTTTGGAAAGGAATGGGCTTCTGAGGTCAAATCAGCGGCTGACGAATTCAAACTCGAACGATTGCGTCAGCTTCTGTCTGACAAGGCGGTCGAAAAGAAAGGGGATTTCAATTTCATCGAGAATGCGACAAGTCCTCTTCCATACACCACGCGCTTCTACAACACCAACCTGCAAGCAGTTTTCTGTTTGGACTACAGTCGCCTGGGAGTGTTCTGGAATGTTGGGGATCGCATTGAGCTCGAAGAGTCAAAGGCGAAGAAATTTCTCGCAGACGGGAAGATCGAAGAGGTAACGGGTCACGAACCTTGGAAGTTCATGACACAGAACGGCGCCACAGGGAAAATTTTTCGGCTGGTCAACGGAAACAACCTTCGGAAGGAGCGTGCCGCTGACCTCTTCAAGGCCTTAGCCGTTCTCCGTGGGGGAGCAAAGCAGGCCCAGTTCGGCACCGATATTGCGCCCAAGGTTCTAATCCTGGCTGGTCTCAACTGTGGCAACCCGATTTTCAACCACCTCTTTCGGGACGACGGCGAGGGCCCGCTGTTCAAGGTCGACACCTTCAAGGAACTGATTGCGGACTACGCCGACCGAATTGCCACCCCAGTACTCGTTGGGATCCGCGGAGGATATCTCAGAAACGAGTCCGATGTTCGCGGACTTGAAGGGTGGTGGAAAGTACCGGCGCCGTGTTCTTCGCGCACTAAACTGGACGCCCCCACCAATCAGAAACCACCAGAAGGTCAAGCAATCGAAGTGAGGGTAAGCACACCCATTGAGGCCGCAAGACAGATGGAAGAGCTGCTACCGTGAGGTCTATCAAGGCGCTACACGTCCGGCTAGAAGGTTTGACGGCATCGTTCCGGCACCCGTTGGTTTTCAGTGGCACACAGATCTGCACTCCCATGCCGGCCTATAGCAATTTACTGGCCATGATTAGCGCATGCGCGGGTTTTATTATTCGCCCTGGAGAGATCCGCCTTGGCTTTGAGTATCGCTGCAAGGCGCAGTATCTGGAACTGGAGCGCACCGTACGGTGGCAGATGGACAAAGGGGGTCGGCTCAAGCTTCACCGCAAAGGACAGGGCATCACCTATCGTCAAGTGCACTGGTCACCCTGTCTCGATTTGTACGTCACAAACTTGAATCTCAGGCCTGCTTTCGAAAGGCCAGCGGCAACCCCGTGTTTTGGGCGTTCCCAAGACATCGCTTGGATCAAATGGTGCCGGGAAGTGGATCTGGTGCCCGTAAAAAGGGGAGCTTTGGGTCCTACATTGATTCCTTACCCTCAGCAAGGGATCGCTGGCTTAATTGTCCGTCTCCCTGAGTGGTTCGAGAACAGAGTTGCGGGCAGACCGAGAAGATCCGGGCCCTTCGGTCATTATTTGGCGATGGTTCCGACGGCCGGGGACCTACGCTTCGAAGTCGAACGAGGCGATCTATTCCATCCCTCGGACGCCAAGAATGAAGCCGATGCATTTTATTTGCACACGTGGTTGTCACCATGATAGAAGTGCTTGCCAAGAGCTCCGGAGAAACGCTTGCGGACCATACCATCTCATGCTTGAACGCGGCCAAGGCTTTACTGACCTCCCTTCCTCTGCCGGACGAAGCGATGGAGCCTCTCGAATCCCAAGTACTTCTTGCTATTGCTTTCCATGATTTGGGCAAGGCTGCTTCAGGTTTTCAGCGTGTTCTTCGGGGCGAACAAAAGGATTGGGGGGGTAAACGACACGAGATTCTCTCGGCCTCCTTGGCCTCGTCAGTTCCGGACATTCCCCAAGCTACCCTTCTTGCGATTCTTACCCACCATAAGGCTATTCCAGCCGATGGAATATCGGCATCTGGCTATGGATGTCTTCCCAGTGAGCAGATTCCATGGGCAGATGAGGTCAACCCCATCTGGAGTAAGATGGCACAAGAATGGCTCGAAAACCGAGATCTCTTTAAGCAGGAGTGGTCAAAAATCTGCACGGTTCTGGGGCGCGACGATCTCTCTAAGTCGAACCTAGACCTCGTGCCCCTTGCTCTTGAACCGGGGTGGGCCAGCCGAGCCACTGGAAAGAATGGGCAGCGCAAATTTATTTCGTTCGCCCAACGGTATCAAGCATCCCTGGTTCGCGGCCTTACGGTTGCAGCGGACCATTTGGGAAGTGCCCATTATGTTTCCCCTGGAATACCGAACCTCAATTCCTTCCCGGTTCTCAAACACCATCCACGACCTTTTCAGATGCGAGTAGGAGAGACCGAGGGTTCCGCAATCCTCAGGGCCCCAACCGGGTCTGGGAAAACGGAGGCAGCATTGTTGTGGGCACAACGGAACCAACGCCCCAATGGAAGGCTTTTCTACGTTTTGCCCTACACCGCTAGTATCAACGCCATGTACCGAAGATTAGGCGCAGGGAGCTCTCAGGAGGAGCCTGGCATCTTCGGCGCCCAAAAGGTTGGTCTTCTTCATTCGAGAGCGGCCGCAGCCCTCTACGACATGATGGCAGCTAACGGTGATGAATCCTCACGACTCTCCCGCCAGGAAAACGCCATAGCTCTGACCAGCCTCGCCCGAGAGATGTGGTTTCCCATTAGAGTCTGTACTCCTCATCAGATTCTCCGCTTCATGCTTCGGGGAAAAGGCTGGGAGACAATGCTCGCTGAGTTCCCCAATGCCTGTTTCATTTTTGACGAGGTACATGCCTATGATCCGCGAGTGGTAGGCCTTACGCTGGCCACGGCAAGGGTCATCAGCCAAAAAGGTGCACGGAGCCTGTTCCTATCAGCGACCTTACCAGAGTTTCTGGAAAAGGTAATTTCCCACGCGCTCGGGAAGATCCCCATTATTGTTCCTGCCAAAGCGGAGCCACGAGACCGGGAGATTATTGACCGCAAGAGACATGTCATAGAGATCCGAGATGGAACGTTGATGGAGAACCTAGATACGATAATCCAAGCCGTCGAGCCAAGTTCGTCGACGCTGGTCGTTTGCAACCATGTGCGAACGGCCCAAGATCTGTTCGATAGGCTCGAAGACCGCCTAGGAAAGGGAGTAGTTCTCTTACACAGTCGATTTAATCAGGAGGACCGAAACAGCATTGAGATGAGCTTGGCCAATTCTTCTTTGCCGAAGGTACTAGTTGCCACACAGGCTGTCGAGGTCAGTCTTAATCTCGACTTTTATCAGGCATTTCTGGAACCTGCTCCGATCGACGCACTCGTTCAGCGTATGGGGCGCGTAAATCGATCGGGAGACCGACCGCCAGCGAAAGTAGTCATATTCAAAGATCAGGTGAAGCGCCATCATTTGTATTGCACCTGCTCAGGTAGGCCACATATGCCTGAGTGTAGGGTGCAGCGCTCGCTCGAAGAGTTTTGTCGAATCCAAAGCCCAGTGAGTGAGGGTGATTTAGTCGACGCTGCAAATCGCGTGTATTCGGATGGCTACCAGGGGGAAGCCAAACAGGCGTTTGAGGAAGGTTTCCACCACCCGGATATCAGTGATTTCGAGAGCTGTTTGCTTGCTGGTGCCCATCAAGATTGGGTTGAAGAGGTCATCGAGAGCGCCGACGGTGCTGTAGAGGTGCTGCCTTCCTGCTTGGTCAGCCAGCATGAAGCAAAGCGCAAGCAGGGACTGTGGATCGAGGCAAACGCGCTTTTGGTGCCTGTTCGCCTTTTCTCTATTGGCAGACTGAAGCCGAAACTCGATATGTCTTGTGACCCGTGGACGATTAATGTTCCGTATTCATCTGTCCGCGGACTTCAAATATGAGCGCTCAAACAGCGACAAGCAACAAGGAAGACTTGCGTCGCCCGAACCCGGCGGCGGGAAGATACGGCCTAGGCTCCGTTCGCCTATTGGGCCAGTGGAATCTTTTCACGGGTGAGTTGGAGCCGATTGCGGTGAGCGAAGGCAAAGTCCCTGAGCAGGGATGGCTGTTTGACCCCGACTGGGGATTGGTCCTGCCGGAGAATCCAAAAGGCCGAGAGATCCTCGTGGATCAAGGCGTCAGTGTGGCTTTCCCGGCTGGTATATCGGATGCCGGCCAGCGACTAATCTTCGGCCTTCTTCCAGAACACCTTCCCGAACCGCCCTCTGTTTGCAAGTCGGCTGATTCTGCGCAGTTGATCCTTTCCGGTTTTGGAATCTTCCTCGGAAAAAAAAGCGAACGCCTTACGGTGAAGTTAAACAACAAAACGGCCTACGAGTTTCCGCTTTTTCGTATTAGCGAAGTGGTGGTGGCCTCTCGAGGAGTTTCCCTTTCTTCAGACTTGATTAAAGAACTGTGCGAGAGAGGGATTCGCCTGAGCTTCGTTGAGCCCTCCGGCCGTCCGTACGCCATGATCTCCTCGCCGATCTTAAACGCTACCGTCGAATCTCGGCGCGAACAGTTGCTCGCCTTCAACGATGCTCGCGGACTTGAATTTGCGCGGTTGATTGTGCGAGGCAAGATCCGCAATCAGCGCCATTTGCTGCTCTACTTCGGCAAGTATTTGAAGCAGTCCGATCCTGGCCGCTTTGCGTCCATCGCAGAAACAGCCAAGAAGCTCCGCGCCCTGGAACTCCAGGCCAGAAAGGTGGAAGGTTCAACGGTCGAGGAAAAACGGCAGGAGTTGATGGGACTGGAGGGCGTCTCGGGCCGCCTCTATTGGCAAGGCGTGAAGGAAATCGTGGAAAGTAAGGTGGAGTTTATGGGGCGGGTCCATCAAGGCGCCGCCGACGCGCTCAATGCCTTGCTGAACTACGGTTACGGCATTCTCTATACCCACGTGTGGGGCGCTGTAGTAAACGCGGGCCTGGAGCCGTTTGCGGGCTTCCTGCACGTGGATCGTCCGGGGAAGCCTTCACTGGTCCTGGATCTGGTCGAAGAATTTCGCCAACCGGTTGTGGACCGCACGGTGATTGCCTCTATCAACCTGGGTCAAACCATTGGCATGAAGGATGGCCTGTTGGATCAGGGGACGCGTCAGCTCATCGGACAAAAAGTTCTCGAACGTTTAACCAGTCCGGAGCCGTTTCGCGGGCAGCAGTACCAGATCCGCTCGATTATTCAGATGCAGGCCCGCGCTCTAGTCAGCTTCTTGCGCAACAAGGGCAAGTACAAGCCCTTCAGCTTCCGCTGGTAGAACGGAAGGCGTCGAGACAAGGGGGATGATGGAGCTGAGTACCCTAGTCATTTATGATGTCGAGGACGACTGGGCACGAACCCGGGTGGCGGAAGCTTGCAAGGATTTTGGGTTGGAGAGGATTCAATATAGTTGCTTTCGTGGCAAACTCTCCCGGAACAAGCGCGAGGAGGTCTATGAGCGTTTGCGGAAAATTCAGCGCGACTGGGAGATCCGCTGGCGCAAAGACTTCCCCGACGCCCGGCTCCAACCCAGCGACACTCCGGACTTGCCCGAGCAGCAAGCCGATGGTCGTTGGAGCCCGGCATTCAAAATCGTGATCCAGCCCTTATGCGAGAAGGACGTGGCTGCAGCCAGTTACGCCTACCTTTATGTGGACGCACTGCATTCGAGCGCGGAAGACGGAGCGGGCAAGCGCAAGAAAGCACTCGGGCACCAATCCGCAAAGGTAGATCCAGGAGAAGAGGCAAAGGCGGAAGAGAGCGGAAGGAGCGAGGAGTGACGCTGCTTGAGCAATTCGTGACAGAGCCGGCCTTGGTTCCTCTGCGTGTCCATGATCTAAAACAGTATGAGTACTGTCCTCGCATCGTTTTCTATAACACGCTGATGCCAGTGGAACGAAAGAGCACAGTAAAAATGGATCGAGGCAAGGAAGAGGAATTCCGACTTGATGCGTTGGAAAAGCGGAGGTCGCTGCGGCGCTATCAACTTCTATCCGGGGAGCGGAGATTTCATGTTTGGCTGGAGTCTCCAAGGCTCGGCTTGAGTGGAAGGCTCGACCTTTTGATCATTTCGCCGGCTGGCTTTTTCCCAGTCGATTTCAAGTACACCCGTGGCCGTTCTCATCGGAACCACTTACTTCAGCTTGCCGGATACGCGTTGCTGGTCGAGGAGAATTTTCAGACCCAGGTGGAAACCGGCTTCATTTATCTGACGCCGATCCAGGAAATTGTTGCGGTTTCGCTGAGCTCGCAGCTGAAAGATCAAGCAATCGGTGGTCTCGGGCAAATTCGGGATTCGATTCGAGAAGGCGTATTACCTGCGCCCACGCCGGTCCGCTGTCGATGTCAGGAGTGTGAATTTCGAAACTATTGTGGGGATGTTTTCTGAGGGGACGGCAGGTTGTTCGACGCTGAATTTTCGCAAATGAAGCCTATTTTCGAGCAATTGAGGCCTTTTCGCGAAAATGCACGAATTCGTCTGCGTAACTGCTTAAAAACACAGTGGATTGCGAGCGGTTAAAGAGTGATCCCCGATGAAGAGGGGACTGAAAGCAGGTAAGATTTTAAATAGCCTCAACCTTGTTTCAAGTTAAAGAGTGATCCCCGATGAAGAGGGGACTGAAAGACCGAATCTATAACTTGGTGAACATGCTCTTTGAGCGTTAAAGAGTGATCCCCGATGAAGAGGGGACTGAAAGTAACCGTAGTTTAACCTACTCCTGGGACCAAAACACAGTTAAAGAGTGATCCCCGATGAAGAGGGGACTGAAAGACCAGAACCAAACCGGCGTCTAAAAAGGCTTTCTCGTTAAAGAGTGATCCCCGATGAAGAGGGGACTGAAAGCAAGGAAGCGAAGGTGGCGCAGCAGCGCATGCCTTATGAGTTAAAGAGTGATCCCCGATGAAGAGGGGACTGAAAGGGAAAAAAGCCTATCGGGACTGGGAAGCAAGCGAGGACGTTAAAGAGTGATCCCCGATGAAGAGGGGACTGAAA
>JACQSY010000106.1 GCA_016211085.1 Acidobacteriota bacterium
CTCAAACGAGTCTTCGGAATGCGTCGCTGTCTTTGGCAAGGCTGGAAGCATTTTCAACAATATGTACAGTTGTCCATAGTCAGCTTCAATCTGGTGGTCCTGGCACGCTTGCTTTTGCGTTCAGCGTGAGAGGACGTTCCAGAAAACAGGTCCCCCGCCGTAGTGTCGCTGCAAACGGCTTTCGGAAGCCCGGGGGACGAAGAGTCAGCTGAAAAGATAGATGCCGCCTGATGCGCAATGACCAATTTCAAAAAACCGGCGAGTCCCGATTCTAAAAAATGCCACTTTTCGGACGAGAACTAACTAAGATTCGCGTGTCGAGGAGATGAGAGAAGCGGCGGTCGGATTCGAACCGACGCATAAAGGTTTTGCAGTTTGAATAAAAGGGCTTACCAAATCCTAACAAACCTTAACTGAATTAGTCGTTCGTTCCCGTTTCAGCAGGTCGGCGGCTTACCAATTCTACCAAACCCTACTCTTAGAAAATGGAGGAAAAGTGGAGGACAGACCCTACTGGCTTTCGAGGAACTATTCTGTCAGCTGGAATTCGATCTTTCGTGTTTCGGTTACACGTTTGGAGGCGTCCAGAACCTCGATCGAAATCAGATTCCCTTCCCGGTCGTAGTCAAGGATTATCCCCGGTTTATCTTCGTCGCTCTCAGCGACGTCCGTATTTTCCTTAAGAATTAGGCTTAGAGTGTCCGTGTGTTTGTCATAATTGACCTTCATTTGGTTATTCACTCCAGTATTTCCCTATTTTGCTCGTCCGGTAGACCGTCACTACTTCCGTTGGATGACGGTCAATATCAACGAAGACGCGAATGAGGTAAGTTCGACCGTCTCTTTTATCCTGGACCCGAGCCTGTAAAACGTCCCTCCCTGGCCTCACCCGAAACCGTTGCTCAGGCCGAGTAAGGACCAGTCGGACCAGTTCTTCATCCACCCTTCTTCGAAGCATCTCAAATCGGGCATGGGAGTCAGGACATACTCTTCAACCGGTTTTGCCTTCATTGGACCAAGTTTGATTCAGATCCAGAGATACAATACTCGACCGGGATCTGGTGGGCAAATCTGTTGTGGATGGCGTGTACTGCGAGCAGTTTGAAATGAGAGGCGGCGGTCGGATTCGAACCGACGCATAAAGGTTTTGCAGACCTCTCCCTTGCCACTTGGGTACGCCGCCGCAATCTTCGCCCCTATTATAATGGAAGGGAAGGCAAAACGCGCAGCCGGCTCTGGGGCTGCTCCATCGTCTCAACGTTCCGCAAACCTCTGGTGGAGACGTTTACGTGGAACTCTATCTTTCCGATCCTGACCCGGCACGTCGAATGGGATTGTATCGGGCAGGGACGCGGATACTGCCGGATCTTTCCGTGCTGGAGCCAAGACCTATGGAGGCCCCGGTACGATGCGGAAAGAAATCTCATCGTCATCAACAACAGCCATCGTGACTTTATCTGTGCTTCGCGGACCCGCTCTTTAAAGCTTCGCTATATCAGCCGCTTGGTTGCCAAGGAAATCGTCTACAGGAATTTCCCCGGGACTGGCAGCCGAGAAGCCCCTGTAACGCCTGATTGAGCTCTCCCTCTACACCGAAAACCTCAAATAAACCGCCTCGCACCAGAAACTTCAAGACTACAGCGGGGCGCGAGGCGAAAACCACGAGGCGGTCGTGGGCTTGAAAATCCCGCCGTCCTACTCTCGATTTCCAATTTTTGCTGCTTGGGCTTCCTGGATGTAATGCTTCATGGCAGCCTCGCTCAAAAAGCCTTCACGATGCAGAATGGTTGCGGACTGAGTCACACAGGAAGCATAACGTTCTGAAGTGAAGCTCTCCCCGGGTGCAAGGACGCCCGTCTTCTTCCCCTCGCGCCAGCGCCGCTGCCAGGCTTGTGCAATGCTTTCACGCGTATCTCTGACGCCGTTTCGATTCATGTCGAGTGGACGCCCGCGGCTGTCAATGGGCTCCAGCCAATCTTGGCTGAATCCTTCCGGCAAAGGAGTGGTGTCGGCGTTCAAGGGAATTTGCGGCTCCGGCAGGTAAGCGGCAAAGCCTGTGCTTCCCGGCCTCTTGGGACCCAGGAATTCGGCATAGACGCCCAGCGGACAGGCAACTTCCGGCAACGCGATCGCAGGATGCTCAAGAATCCCATCCCCGTTTGCATCCCCCAGGTAGAGAGCATCGGAATGGGTAGGCGGTGGCTGGATTCCCTGCTCGACCCATCGGTCGAGCAAATCTATCAAAGCATCAAAGATACCGCTAAGATCCAGGTTTTGCTTCCACAGTTCCGACGGATAAGCCGCCCCTGCATCTCCGTGACTGACGCCGGCAACTTCGTAAGTCCGGCTCATCCAATCCAATCCCTTTTCTTTTAGAAGGCGCGCGTGCTCACGCTTCATTTCCGGATAACTGCCTCCCACAAACATGTCACCGGAGTAACCAAGGTGAGGAATATCGATTTGCAAGGCCAGCGTTTGCCGATGTTCAGCCGAGAGCTTCCAGTGGTCCGTTACGTCAGGCTTCAGCTGAAATGATCCGCTGGAAAGTTCCTTTTTGGTGAACATGAACGTCGGGAAAATCAACCCGCCGGCTGAGTCATCCAGAAGCATCCCGTCGAAAAGCTTGCCTCCTTCTGGATGCACATTGGCGCCGGGAATATAGTTGATCATATGTCCCGGCATCGCTCCGGCTGATCTGCCATACCAATAAGTTCGTTGGGGTTTGCTTCCGAGTCGAGCCTTCAGAAGGTTTTCAGCCAGCAGAGTCCAATCGCGAAGCAGACCAATATGATAAACGTAATCGTAGCCTTCCAGTACGGTGCCGTCGTCGAGAACCACCGTCTGATCTCCCTCGCCTGCTTTGGATGCAGGCCGTCTCGTGTAAGCCACGGCGTAGCCTTTATCCAGCATCAGCCCGACGTACTGATTATGTCCCATCAGCCGGTTGTACTCTCCGGGCTTACGCGGCAGCAGTTCTCTTAGCGGCGAGTACTGGCCTCCGCCATGAAAAACCATGTAGAGCTTCCCATTCCAGGTTTGCGGAGACTCGGGTAAAAACACGGTGAGACCGTTTTTGTCTTTCTCGGCTTTGTAGCGACTGAAGCCGTGAGAGTAAGGTCCGAGATTACGCCTCTGTGCCAGAGCATATTCTGGATAGTCCGTGAATCGCGACGTTTCCGGGTAGGGCGGCCTGCCCGCCTTGGCAATGTACCCTTCCAGGCTTCCACCTAAAATGATCTCAAGCTGCTGGTACGCAGTGCCGCCGGCATTATGTATGGTTTGCTCCTCGAGGATGAGGCAGGTTTCGACCCCAACGGTTTTCTCTTGAACTACTCGCGGCGGAGCCGCGTAGCTACTACAGTCGCTGTTCGCTCGTTGCGCTGCGACGGACGAGTAACCATTGATAAGCAGAAACAAGCTTGTGAGTAGCAGGTATGCTCGTTTACAGCGGGTGGTGAGTGGTTGTCGGCCCATGGGTTTCCTTCCGAAAGCTGTTTATTTTAGTGAATCGACAAAGCCGGGTCGTGGATCCGGCGCTGGAGAGGAAGCTTAGCACGAGAGCAGAAAAAATTGGATTCCTAATTATTGGTGGTTGTCTGCCCACAGCACTCCGTAGACAATTCTTCGCTCGGTTCCCCACAAAAGACAAGAACGGGGGAGTACCTCTCATGCCTCAGCGCTCCAAGGGCAAGTTCTTCTCGTTCCACTCTCGCCAGCCGCCGTCCATTGACATGACATTCGTGTAGCCCATCTGCTGGAGGGCGTCTGCGGCCAAAGCGGATCGGAAGCCACCTCCGCAGTACAAAATCAATTCCCGGTCCTTGCTGGGAAATTTCTGCTCTATATCCCGTTCAATAATTCCTTTGGCAAGATGAACGGACCCAGGGATATGTCCCCGTTGCCATTCGTTGTCCTCACGCACGTCCAGAAGGGTTAGTTTTTCCCCGGCGCGAAGCCGCGCTGATACCGTGTCTACCGTCGTCTGTTTGATGCGTGCCTTTGCGGCATTGACCAGTTGCAGAAAACCTTCGCTGTGTTGCATCAGTCCTCCTCTGCCCAAATAGGCATTAACTCTAAAGCACAGGACATTCAAAATGTGCCCATTTCACGTATCTCGCGCCGATCGTTGAAAAGAAGAGCCAACGGGGGAAACGGAGCCCGCAGCCAGGGCCGGGGGCTCTGTTTTCGGTCTTTATGATTGCGCGGTATCTGCGTCTCAGGCGCGAGGGCCGCGGTGCAGGGACGCCTACATGCCCTCGGAAGAACGTCCTGTGCGACTGCGAGCGCGTTCTGCCTCTTCGGCAGTTCCTCTCTTCCACCAGGTTGGTGTTCCGCGGAATCCTTCCTGGGGCAAGCCGGATGCGGCTGCAAACTCGGGGTTGCTATAGACAATCTTTCCACCGACCACCGTCAACAGCGGGTCGATCATTGCAATTTCGTCCTCGGGCACAGTGAGGTAATCCTTGGAAAGCACCACGAAGTCTGCGTACTTCTTCGGCTCAATACTGCCGAGGCGATTCTCGCGAAGGACGTATTCAGCAGCCCAGCGTGTGTACATGTAAAGTGCTTCGGCACGGGTGATCCGCTGTTGGGGGCCCCAGACTTTGCCGGTCACGTCTTTCCGGTTTACTGCGACTTCCAGAGCAAGAAAAGGATGAAATCCATGCTCGTCAAGCTGCATGGTGGTCCGCACACCTGCGTCAATCAATCTTCTCAGCGGCACCACCACATCGGATCCGACTTTTTCCCCATAGATGACGCTGTAAGCCCCCACGTCGGCGCTCTCTCCGTTGTAAATGTATTTGGGGCCGCAGCTGAAGATGATTCCCAATTTCTTGGCACGTTGTGCCTGCTCCTCGCTGACGTAACGGCAATGGTCAATGACCCAGCGGCGTTGAGGAAGGTCCGGATATTGTTGCGACAATTTTTCGACCAGCTCTAAGAAAGTATTGATGCCGCGGTCTCCTCCCGAATGCATGCCCGAGACCCGAAATCCGTAACGAGCGGCCGCAGTGAGAAGTTCAGAGTCGTTGTAATCAGGGCTGGTGAGGGTGCAGACGCCGTGAGGTCCGTAAAACTGGTGCCGCCACAGAGGGAAATGCTCGGCTTCGCGAGGATAGGGAGTCTCGACGCAAGAACCGGCTATACTCGGCACGTGATCAATGTTGGAGAGTGACAGACCGACCATCCACAGCTTGTCGTCTCCCAGCCCCCACAAGTGATTCCCGGAACCGCCCTGCAACCCTGTTAACCGGCTGACAAAGGCTTCGGGAATTACGGTGCGATTGGCTGCTTCCAGCGAAAAGCCAATCCGCAGCGGAAGCTCACCGCGTGCGTGCAGCCATGAAAAAGCCGCCAGGTGATTGGGAGCCAGTCGTGATGAAAACGTGGTGATACCCTGGGCTGCTACCTCCTCTAACTCTGCTTTGTAGAAAGGAGCCAGCTCCTGGGGCGGAACATGAGGGAAGAACTCATAAGAGAGGACCCAAATGGCCAAGCCGGCCAAACGCCCCGTAGGCTCGCCCTTGCTGTCAACATAGACACCTTGGACCTGAGGATATCTCGCCAGCAGCAGCTGAAGGGCTTTTGTATTGACCAGGGCTTCGCTCTTGACTGACCAGTGCAGAACCAGAGGGTGCTCGGGGGCGACGGTATCCAGGTCAAAGCGCGTGACCTTTCCCTCCTGGAGCTCCAGCACTACGTCGCCCCGGCCGCTTTGGGCCGTGGCGCGCGTAGAAGTCACGATCCATTCGCCGGGCTTCTTGCGAATGGCCAGATTGCTAAGATTGGCAAGTCCGCTAGCTTTGTCCGGCCATTCCACAGCCGGATCTGTCATGCCCACGGTCGGTTTTCCCTTGGGGAAAAGGTGGGTGGAGTAGTCGTAAAGATGATCGTGAGTTTCCACCAATCCCGGGATGACCATTCTGCCCTGCAAGTCAATTTTCTGTGTGGAAGACCCCGCATACTTCAGTATTTCGCTGCTACTGCCCACCGCGACGAATTTACCGTCGTAAATTGCCGCTGCTTCTGAAACAGTAAAAAGTTTCGGGTCTGGATGGTCGGCCGTAAGAATTTTGCCGTTGTAAATAACCATGTCGGCTTCAAGGACTGCTGCAAGCGCGGCATCAGGTCTGATTAACAAGAAGACCAACAGTCCAAAGATGATTCTTAGATGAAACGTAATCACAAGGGTGCCCTTTCATTTCGTTCGGCCATGGGCGTCTTTCGACAAGCTAGCTATAGACCTGTGCTGGTCAGAAATCCCATGGTCTGCATTTTCAATTTAAACAGATGAAAATCTGCCTTTCGATCGCTCGGAAGCAGGCCTCATTTTATCCTGAAGGTGCCTTTTTCAGAAGCATTTAGTCGAGAGCTTCTCGATACTCCCTTAAAAGCTTGGAAAGGGATTCAGGAAAAGGGGTGGGGCGGAAATCTTTTCTGGCGACACAAACTACGATGACGGTTGCTTCTGTGAGGAGCTCTTTTTCAGCAGATGAGTAGATCTTAAAACGGTAGGTGACACTTCTTGTGGACAATCGCACCACTTGCAGATGCACCTCGATGCGAGCATCCCAGGCGATGGGACGCAAATAGCGGCAGTGCACCTCAGCGCGGGCCAGATAAATCTGGTGATCATCCAGAAAGGCCTTCCAGTTTTCATCCAAAGAGCGGTAGAAATCAAATTCAACAAGCTCAAAGAGCTTGAAGTAATTTCCAAAATACAAAATCCCGGCAGGGTCGGCATCCATCCAGGGAATGCATCCCGAATAGCGAAATATTTTTTGATCGTTCATGGGGGGGTAGTGCACCTAAGATTGCGCAGGCAGGAGGTCCAGAACAGAGATTTCGGGAGTCACCAGAAAACGCATGGGAATGATGCTGCTCCCCAAGCCTGGCGTCACAAACAGGTGCTCTCCCTCTTCAACAATGTGACCGCGTGCGTATCGTTTACCGTACTTCGAAAGGACGATCGGAGGGCCCCAAAACGGGAGTGAAATTTGCCCTCCGTGAGTATGTCCCGCCAGCGTCACGGTAATAGTCGGCGGGAGCTCAGGGAAAATATCGGGATTGTGGGTAAAGACTACAATCGGTTCGCCTGGAGACACCGGCCGAAGCGCTCTCTCGAAGTCGTGAGACGCGGTCCAGTAATCGCTCACACCCACCACCCAGAAATGACAGCTTCCAGAGGTTACCGGTGCGGCTTCATCCTCCAGGGTTCGAAGGCCTTTCTTGGCGAAGGCCGCCAGGACCTCTTCCCCTCCGTGCCAGCGATCATGGTTGCCCAGTACAGCGAAAGTTCCCAGTCGAGGCTTGAGCTTCAAAAGCCGAGTGGCAATCTGATCCGGCGGCACAAAAGTTCCTGCGGGAAGCCGATTGATGATGAAGTCCCCGGCAATCAACACCAGATGCGGCTGGGCGTGGTTGGTGACTGCCACGATTCTCTCAAGCTTTTCCACACCGTTAAATGGAGAGCCGACGTGAAGGTCTGAAAGCAGAGCGATACGAATGCCGGCGCACTCCTGAGGCCAGTCGGGAAGCAGGAGTTGATAATTTTCGTTTTTCAAGCTGGCCGGCTCCAACCACAATCCCCAGGCACCAACGCTTGCAATGATTGCTAAAAAGGAAAACAGAATCAGCTTTTTCATGTTGCAGCCGGATTTTACATTAGAAAAAAGGCTATGGGAAATCCGGACGGGTGTTCAAAATCTCTGAAAACTACATCCGGACGAGTTTCTTGAGGATCTTCCGAGTAATCGACTGTCGCACCTTAAAAAATTCCGACCAGGGATCTCCACTCTGCTCCAATCGCGCAGTGAGGTTCTCCATGGAATAAAAATCAGGACGCAACCTGGAATTTTCCATCAGCTCTTTCCAGGAAAGCGGCGCCGATACCGGAGCGCCGCTTCGAGCGCGCGTTGAATAAGGAGCAATCCAGGTTGCACCGCGCGTGTTTCTAAGGTAATCAATGAAGATCTTTCCCCGGCGTCGCGACTTGCTCATGGCTGTCGTATAGCGTTCGGGCTCAAAGCCAGCCAGCAGGGTGGCGACTCCGTGAGAAAAGGTCTTCACCTCTTCCCATATCAGATGGGGTCGAAGCGGCACCACCACATGCAAGCCTTTCCCTCCCGAAGTCTTGACAAAGCTGGTGAGCTCGAAATCTTCCAGGAGCTCTTTCAGCTGGACTGCGGATTTCACGATCAGATCCCAGGGCAAACCGATGTCGGGATCCAGGTCGAAGACCATACGATCCGGTTGTTCCAGATGATCTTCGTTGCTGCCCCAGACGTGGATTTCCAGCGTGCCCAACTGTACCAGCGAGATCAGGCCCTGGACGTCCTCGATTGCCGGGTAAACGGCTTCTTTTTTCTTTTCCTTTACGCGGATGCCATGCAGCGCCTGTGGGGCGGTTCCCGTCAGGTGCTTTTGAAAAAAACACTCCTTGTGGCGTCCATCCGGGCAGCGCAGCAGCATGAGCGGACGATGAACGACATACGGAAGAATGTTTTCCGCAATGCTTTCGTAATACTGTGCCAGCGCACCCTTCGTCACGCCCTGTTCTGGAAAAAGAACCTTATCTGGATGCGTCAGGCGAACGGCTCTGGCATGACCACGAGTCGAGGAAGCTTTTGTCATCTTAATAGTGTCGCTATCCAGCGGCTCCTCCCATTTCACACTTCCAGCGGGCTTATCCTCGCGCAGTCCCTGGAAGGAAGGATGCCGCAAAATGCCTTCGAAAGTCCTTTCTGTAAACTCCACCTCCGCGACCAGCTCCGGGCGTATCCAGTGTACTCCTCTGGCATCAGCTCCACGCGGAGGATTGGCGAATGAGGGAGCGGGCTGTTCTCTTTTCTTGAGCTCTTTATAAAGATCCCGAAGCGTGCCGGCAGAAAAGCCGGTGCCCACCCTGCCGCAATAAATCAAATTTCCTCTAGGGTCGTAATAACCCAAAAGCAACGAGCCGAAGCCAATACGCGAGCCGGCAGGGTCCGAGTAGCCGCCGAGTACAAATTCCTGGCGTTGAATACATTTGGTTTTGACCCAGGACCGGGAGCGTTTTGAAAGATACGGGCTCACTGCCAGCTTGGAAACCACTCCTTCGAGGCGCCGCCGACAGGCCAGGGCGAAGAACTCACGGCCTCGACCCTGCACGTGATCGCTGAAGCGCAAAGGGGTATCCTGGCCCGCTTCATTCAGCAGATGTCTTAGCAAATCCTTGCGCTTAAGCAGCGGCACGTTCCTGAGGTCATAGCCGTTGCAGTAAGTAAGGTCGAACAAAAAATAGGTCAGTTCGTGCTCGGCTCGCTCTCTCAATGAATTCTGCAGCGCCTGAAAATTGCTGACGCCGTTCTTATCGAGCATAACCGCTTCGCCGTCCACTACAGCAGTGCTCACGGGAAGTAGCAAGATTGCGTTCGCGATTGAAGGGAATTTACCGGTCCAATCCAGTCCCCGCCGCGTCAGCAGGCGCGCTGCGCCATCTTGGATGAGGGCAATAATTCTGTATCCGTCAAATTTGATTTCATGGATCCACTCGTCACCTTCGGGGACCTGCTTGATCAGCGTGGCCAGCTGTGGCGGGGAAAAACCTGGTGGAGACTGCCGGCGGGCTCCTGGCATGCCCATGAGCCGTTTCTTCAAAACGCCGCGGCGCGCTTTCTTATCAGGCGGCACGGGTCCTACGCAGGATGGCGCGCAGCAGCTGTTGTCGATTCATGCGGCTACGGCCGGGAATTTTCAATTCTGCGGCTTTCCTCATCATTGCTTGGTGGGAAAGATTGTGAAGATCCACCTTTTTGTGAGCCGTTGACGTTTGCCCCAGCGGAATAGAGGCGGACGGGAACCCGCAGGTCTTCTATTATTATGGTTCCTTTCCAAATGGCACGAGGGACAACTCTCCAGCCACTCTTTTTTCAGTATATCCTGTGTAAGCGCTTTGGAGTGCGACCTGTCACCGCATTCCAAAACCTGCCCAATCCGTATCTTCCCGGCTCTGCCGCTCGCCAGAAAACGGACGCTCCTCGTGCCATAAGCAGGAGCCCCCACTCCGCAATGTACGCACTGACTTTCTTATTTCAGACTGGTTGACGGTGAGGGCTGGGTGAGCCGGCGGCGCCCCCAAAAATATAAGGGCAGACCGAGAAGCACGGTAACGATCCCCAACAACGATTCCATGGGCCGCCCAAAAAGGGTGTAAAAGAGAATCCAAATGGAGAAGCCGACGAACACCAGCGGCGTGTAGGGATACAGAGGAACCCGAAAGGGACGATCGAGCTTCGGGTGACGGCGGCGTAAAACCATGACGGCCGCTACTGCCAGCGCGGAAAACAAGACCAGAACAAATCCAGAATAGACGATCAGTTGCTCGAATGTTCCCGTTAGAATGAGAACAGCGGCCCACAAAGATTGGAACAGGATGGCGCTGGCAGGGCTGTGAAAACGGGAATGGATCACCGCCAGCTTCTTGGGAAACAGGCCATCGCCGGCCATTGCAAAATAGACGCGGGGTCCGGCCAGGACCATGGCGCTGGCCGAGGCCAGGATTGAAAGCGCCATGATGGCAGCGACCACGTGCGTGGCGACAGGACCAAAGAGCACCAGGGAAGCTTTCTCACCCACCTCGAGCACGCCGCTCATCTCAGAAATGGGCAGGGCGTACAGAAATAGCAAGTTTAAGCCAAGGTAAAGAACCGTCACGATCAAAGTACCGGCAAGCAAACCCAGCGGAATATTCCGCTGAGGCATCCGGATCTCACCGGCCAGGTAAGCCGCGGCATTCCAGCCGCTGAAGCAGTACAGGACAAAGATGAGCGAGATGGGTAGGTTCGGGAATGCCTGCTCCGGAAGGACTCCTTGGGGCGCGGAGTGGAGATGGCTCCAATTCCCGGTCCCGAGAGTCAGACCAAAAAGGATCAGGGCTACAATGGCCGCCGTTTTTCCCACGGTCAAGACAACTTGCACCTTTGCACCCCGCTGAACCCCGGAGATGTGCGCTAACGAAAGCAGACCTAATGCGGCCAGCGCGGCGACTTGTCCTCCGCTAAGCCGCCACTGCCAGGAGCCGAGGGGAACGACCAGTAGAATATTTCCGAGTGCCAGCGGGGGAGCAAAATGGGAGAGGTATGCGGAAAAGCCGATGCACGCAGCGGCGATGGGCGCGCTGAAGCCGACAAAGAAGGAAGTCCACCCGCTCAAATAGCCCCACAGCGGACCGTAAGCTTCCCGCAGGTAAACATACTCGCCTCCGGCTTCAGGATACGCCGCTCCAAGTTCGCTATAGGTGAGCGCTCCGGCCAGCGACAAAAGGGCCCCGAGAATCCAGATCGCCAGCATTACCTGGGGGCTCCCCAAATCCCGGGCCAGAAAACCGGGCGTCGTGAAAATTCCCGCCCCTATTACATTGGCGACCACAACTGAGGTGGCGGTGAAGATCCCGATCGAGGGCAGCAGCGTTCGCCTGGGATTCTTCGCAATCAGTGGCTTAGTTATGGATGATCTCCTTCTGGAACAGCGGGCTGAAAAAGTCGTAGGGCCTTTCTGCGAATGGGGGAGGCCCATCTGAACGACTTAAACGTCTCTCGTCCAATTGCGGCGGCAAGGCCAGGACGTCTTCAAGCGCCGGAAGCCATCACTCCGGCCGTCGTTCCCGCTTCTTGAGGAGGATGCTATCGCCGTAGGGCCTCTGGTAGACGACGAAGTACCGGTCGTCGAACACTCCGAATTTTTCGGCCGGATAAAAAGAGATTGCGGCCATCCACGAGTCGATATCCGACTGATTGAGCCACATCCAGCTGTCTGGCGAATCCTCCCGATTCTTGTCGATCACCACGATCCGGCCATCGGGTTTGAGGTATTTCGCGGTGGCATTTAAGTGGGCCTGCCGGTGCTCAATCATGTGCAAAGTGCGATGGTAAAAAGCCACGTCCACATCCTTGACGGGGAGCTTGGGGTCGTCGTACTCACCCAACACAGTGCGCAAGTTGGTGACGCCTTCCTTCTTCGCTTTTTCCGCAACGTAATCGAGCATCTTCTGGTCGATGTCCACGGCATAGAGAACCCCGTTAGGGGCAATCGCCTTCGCCATTGGAATAGAAAATGTTCCGCTGCCGGAGCCGATGTCGGCGACAATGTCTCCCGGCTTGAGACGCAGTTTCTCAATGACTTCGTTCACCTTCACGACCCGGGTGGGCCGCTCCATCATCTCGATGTACTGTTCCGCTGGACGTTGCTCCAGTTGGAAAGCGTAAGAGTCGGTGAGACCCGTGCCTAGAAGCCAAAGAAAAGATAAACATGAGATCCGGAGCCTTTTTTGCTTTGTCATTTCATTCCTCCCACGATGCTGTTTGAGCTCAACTTTCGATGGATGATCAGGACACCGGACAAGCGAGACGTTCTCTCTATAAACTTGTTGCGATTACTCTTAGCAAAGTCGTATACGCTTCATCCCCCTGTTGTCAAGGCGCAGGCGATTTCAGTCATAGCCGTTAATGCCATCCGGCGGATAGCCAGGGAGTCTTGCGCCGATGACCGTGTGTGAGGGCGCGGGTTACCGGGAGGCACTATTCCGGAGAGACCGCTCAGTGACCCCATTGGGCAGTCGATGCTGCCTTACACCCGTCATTCACGGAAAGAGAGCCCAGCGCTCGCGCTGGTCCTTTGCGAAACCAAGGACCAGCGCGATGTTCAACGCGTTGGCTGGCCGATCCGGCCGGTCATTGTTCTGGGAATAACCGCCCTCAAAAAATGACTTTCAAGCCAAACTGTATTTGCCGTGAACTGCCCGTCGTCCCGGTGATTCTTCCCACCGTGCCGCTCGGCTGCCGGGTCTGACGGTCAAAGACCGTTCCCGAGGGAAGTGCAAAATTAGCCCGGTTAAACAGGTTGAAGAACTCACCTCGAAACTGAACGTTCACCCGCTCTGTGGCCTTGATGTTGTTGCTCAGCACCAGATCAAAGGTCGCAATTCCGGGGCCGATCAACACGTTTCGGCCAAGATTGCCGATGAAACCAGTTGGTGGAATGAGAAAGGCCGACGGATCGAAATATCGATTAGGGTTCCTTTCGTCGATGGCCACCTCGTCAACTCCCGGAGCCAAGTCGGGATAATCCCGGATAAACCTCATATAAGTAGGCTGAACACCGGAACTAAGGCCAAAGGGAGGACCGCTGCTGAAACGCCCGATGCCGCTGACGCTCCAGCCCCCCAGCACGGCTCCTGCCAATCCACCCATATTTCTTCCCGGCAGATCGTAGGTGAAATTGAAAACCAGATTGTTTCTCACATCGAAGGCGGAGAGACCGGTGTCACGCATATCAAGATACTTCTGCCCGGCGCCTTCATTGGTATAGTCGCCCGCCCCCACCGTTCCGGAATAATCATCGACCGACTTGGAGTAGGTATAAGAAGCCTGGAACTGCAGCGAAGACGAGAAGCGCCGGTTGAGCTCCATCCGGAATGCATGATAGCTGCTTCCCGCATTAAACTGCATGGGGCGCAACCGCCCAAAGTTCGGATGGCGTAAAGGAGCAGTAGGAGCGATGAAAAGCCGGCCGTTGACAAGTTGTGCGATGGGCACGTTCCAATTGGTGATCACCGAAAGGTGAACACCGCGGGTTCCGGTGTACCCGATGTCCACCACCGTTCCGGAGGCGATTTCCCGCTGGATGTCGAGACTCCACTTCAGAATGTAGGGAGTATCCGGCTCCCAAAACGTCACGTCTGCCTGCGGAAGGGCCTGGAGAAGAGCCGCCTGACTGCTGGCGGCATTGGGAAAATCAATGGGAACGGTGATGTTTTGACCGGCGAGCAGATTTCCCCGCCGGCTGATGAGGGGCTCGATCGAGGAGTCGCCGCCCGCGGAATATTTGCTGTTCAGCTGCTCCCAAAAAACCCCAAACCCGGCCCGGATCGAAGTCTTGGTATCCCCCCAGGGATCCCAGGCAAAGCCGATCCTGGGCGCCACACTTTTCTTGGGCGGGTTTTTAAAGAGCGGGTTGCCCAGCGTGGCTTCAGTGCCGGTAAGACCGAGCACCTTGCGCCAGTCGAAACGGAAATTGGAAGCCTGCCCATAGCGATCGTTTAAGTCGGTGACAAAGTCGTACCGGACGCCCAGATTGACCGTCAAGCGCGAGGTCCACTTGATGTCGTCCTGGAAGTACATGCCGACCTGGGTCTGGCGCAGGTAGCGCTCGGCATTTCCGGCAATCACCGCATTAAAGGAATCGGGAACTCCCCGCAGGAAAGTCTCGATCGACGAGAAGGCGAACTGCCCCCCCCGCTGAAAGACTCCCTGGGTTCGATTGTCCTGGCGGCGCTCGATATCCACGCCGAATTTAACGGACTGTCTGCCTCGGGTGTAATAGACGTCGTCCTTCCACTGGAAGAAGTTGTTAACCTCGCGGGCGCTGGTGAAGTTCGAACCGCCAGGGCTGGTGAAGCCGCCGCCGACACTAAAGCTGCCGTACAGGGGCCGTCCCGCCACCTGATTAAAAATACTAAAGGACCTGAGGGGGGGCGATCCCGGGAAGTCGGTGTTATACGCGCTCAGGTTAGACCGGTTAAGGCCAAAGACAAACTTGTTGATCAACTGGGGAGAAAAAATCCTGGTCTCACCGATGCTCAGGAACTGATTGCGTGTGTCGGCGTTGGAGAACACATTCAGACTTGGAGTCGACCGAATGGCGTCATCAAAGGTGTAACGCCCGAAAATTGAATCCGAATCGGAGAAATTGTGGTCCAGCCGTATGGTTACGAAGTCTTCATCGGTGTCGAGGCTGGCTCCACGGATGAACTCCGCACGACCCCCTCCCAAATCCCGTCCATTGGCGCGAGGCCACCAATCCAGAAAGGGCCTCACATTCGAAGCCACGCCCACGTTGCGAAGCTGTCCTCCGGCCACTGGAACGATGCCGTTTCGCGCGTTGTCATTGGGAACAACAAAGTCCTGTGTCACACCCAGCCGCTCGCGCAGGCTTTCCCAGCTTCCGAAAACAAAGCTCTTGTTTTTGATGATGGGTCCGCCGAGAGCAAACCCAAACTGATTGCGTTTGAATTCCGGCGGGTCGCTTCGCGTTTGAGGGTTCCTCGGGTCGCGGTCAAAGAAGTTACGCGCATCGAGGTTGTCATTCCTAAGGAACTCAAAAACAGATCCGTGAATCTCGTTGGTCCCCGACTTGGTCACCGCGTTAAACACCCCGCCCGAGTGCTTGCCGTATTCGGCGCTGTAGGCATTGGTGATAATGGTGAACTCGCGAATGGTCTCCACTCCCATCAGCAGACCCGCAGCGCTGCCCGGCGCCCCGGTACGGTCGGTGATGCTGCTCCCATCGATCTGAAAAAGGCTGGTGTTCGAGCGCGTTCCCGAGATGGTAATTTTCCGGGAAAACCCGCTGACGGCGGCGGCTTGGCCCCCGGTTTCTGCAAAAAGGACTCCGCTCTTGAGCGGCGCCAGCTCAATAAGGCTTCGCGCGTTCAGGGGAAGATCGCGTACTTTTTTCTCATCCACTAGGCCGGAGATGGTTGAAGTCGTGGTCTCGACTTGAGGCGCTTCCCCCATAACCTCCACACGCTCTGTCATCTCTCCGACGTTTAAAACCAGGTCAATGACGGCTTCCTGGCCCAGGGTCAGCGTGATGCCACGGCGTACCGTGGTCTGAAAACCAGTGAGCTCAGCCTGAACCTCGTAGGCGCCGACGCGGAGTTCCGGAAGGCGGTAGCGACCGCCATCGTCCGTAATGGCCTGACGTGTCGTGCCGGTCTCCACGTGGGTGGCCGTGATGCTCACGCCCGGCAGGACCCCTCCCGTACTGTCCTTAACGAGGCCCAAAATCGTGGCAGTTCCCTGCGCTTGAACCGACGCTCCCCACAGGAATAAAATAACCACCAAGATTCCCGGCACGTAAAATAAACTGCGTTGTTGACTCATAATGCCTCCGCTCTTCTTTTTGAAAGCCCCTCACAAACACTCAAGGTGAGCACACATCTTAACGGCACTCCCTGACGGCGGAAGTCCAAACGTACTCACCTGCACCAAGTTCCTGGGATACTTTGGGGAGTGACACTCCTAAATTAAGGAGAGAAAAATGTAATCTCAGTGTAACAGGCTCGTCAAGAGTTTAGTCCAGTTTTGGGAGCCTTTCCATTCCCTGCTGAAGCAGAGGCAACATTATTTCAGGCTTCACGTAGCGCGTTATTGGATGGAAGAATCAATGGCGTGTGAATCCTGGGAGCCTTCCTCCGAGGACCCTGGCGCTTCGAAGTAACTGCAGATTCACGTGTTTCGGGCAAGCTAGAGACGGGAGATCCAACTCACTTTCCAGAGTTGCGCTTCCAAACCTGCGACGAGATCGCGCAAAAGCGGAGCGTCAGACATCCCTCCCACCTCCACGCGAAGCTTGAACTGCTCCGCAGGATTCAAGACCACCGGAACAGCCCAGAAGTCGCCCCCCCAGTTGGCGCGGAATACCCACGTCGATAAACTGCAGGCATTCGTTGTTTGTCGATCACCATGGTATATCCCCACCTTGGTGGGAATTTCACCAAGGTAATTCCCCACCCGCGAATTAGCAAAACGAGAGGTCATCTTTTCCTCGGAGCGGAATGCTGAAATTCCAGCAAGGAGGAGAGATGTCCCGAAGGAATATCGCGATGAACGAACAATCGGTCTTTGAGCAGAAAATCAGTGGCGCCTAGCTGCATCACTAAGACTGCAACCTCTTCGCCGATAGCGTCGGAAACCACGATGAACGGAACATCTAACTCCCGGCGCTGCAACAAACGAAGTGCACGCAGTACGTCAAACTCTGGCAGCTGGTAGTCGGCGAGAACTATGTTAGGTAAAGGTTCGAGGTGGTGAAGAAAGTCCTCTTCGTTTTCCACACACTTCCACTCAGGATCGAACCCAGCGCGCCGTAATTGATGCAGCCTCAGCTCGGCTTGCGTCACACGTTTTCTAAGATCAGAACACGTAAGGCAACTGTCATTTACACTCCAATGTAGTTCCAGACGCTGATGGCGAAGCAGCCAGCCCGAGGCACCCACCGCGCACGCCTATGTCGCAACCAAAGCTTCGAGCTTTGCCAGCCGCTCCTCGATTTCGGTGAGGGAATCTGGTCTTTCTCCTTGCTGAGCCCCAGAGTTGGAGACTGGATTATTTACCCACCAGTCCATGCCCATCTCCTTGGCCTTGTCCACGGAGCAGATGACCAGGCGTATTTGGAGAGACAGCAGCTCAATGTCCACGAGTTTGACTTTGATATCGCCGGCGATCACGATCGACTCTTGCATAAGCCGCTTGAGGACTCCCTGGTGGACGGCCAGGTGGCGGCGTTCTGGCCGAATCTTCTCGTACGGGACATCCAGGCTAACCACTGCTGCCACGCGGCCATCGGAGATGGTATATATGGGACGGTTGGCGGCCTGTGAAAACACGCATAAGATGCCTACCACCATCGTCTTCCAATCGGATCTCCTGCTTCGAGGGTTGGCCGCCGTTTTCCACCTCAATCCGATACTCCGTCTGGCCATAACGAAAGGTCAGGACGTAACCGGGCCAATCCTCAGGTATCACCGGTTCGATGGATAACCGATTCCCCCGTAGCTTGAAACCGAATACGTCCTCCAGCCACACTCTGTACATCCAGCCTGCCGAGCCTGTATACCACGTCCAACCGCCGCGGCCGGGCTGGCTCTTCAGTGAGTACACATCCGCAGCTACCACGTAGGGCTCCGTTCGGTACACTGCACAATCCTCGGGTGTGCGCGCGTGCTCAATCGGATTCAGCATCTGCAGGACCTCCACGGCGCGCTCGCCGTCTCCCATTCGCGCAAAGGCCTTCGCCACCCAAAGAGCTGCGTGTGTGTACTGGCCGCCGTTCTCGCGTACACCAGGCGGATAACCCATGATGCAGCCGGGATGTGGGCTCGATTGGTCGAACGGCGGTGTGCAGAGAAGGACGAGCTTTTCCTTACTTCGAATCAAATGTTTCTCGACAGACTGCATCGCCGCTGCGGCCCGATCAGGATCGGCGGCGCCGCTAATCACCGACCAGGATTGCGAAAGCGAATCGATGCGTGCTTCGCTATTTTTTTGGGAACCCAAAGGCGTTCCGTCGTCGAAGTAACCACGCCGGTACCATTCGCCATCCCAGCTCGTGCGTTCGACAATGGCGCTCAGACTGCACGCGCGTTCACGATACTCGTCAGCCAGCTTGTGCTCGCCACGGCCATCACAGAGACCCGCGAACTTCTTCAACACATCGACCAGAAACCAGGCCAGCCAGACGCTCTCGCCTTTCCCTTCGTCACCGACGCTGCTTAGACCATCGTTCCAGTCTCCGGAACCGATCAAAGGCAATCCATGGGGACCGTGGGTAGTGCCCTTTTCAATGGCCCGGACGCAATGTTCGAACAATGTCGCGTGTTCAATAGAAACGGCAGGTTGAAAATAAGCTTCGCGCTCGTCCTCTTTTAACTGCGGCCCCTCGAGGAAAGTTGTGGTGGCGTCCAGGATGCCGGTATCGCCCGTGACCTTGACATAGTGGCACGTGGCGTGTGGCAGCCACAGAAGATCATCGGAACACCGGCTGCGGATACCCTCGCCAGAGGGCGGGTGCCACCAGTGCTGCACGTCGCCGTCGACGAACTGCCGTGAAGCGGCGCGCACAATCATGTCGCGCGTAATCTGCGGGGCTGAATAAACCAGCGCCAGCGCGTCCTGCAACTGGTCACGAAACCCGTACGCACCGCTGGATTGGTACAAAGCGGAACGTCCCCAGATACGGCAGCTCAGCGACTGGTAGAGCAGCCAGCGATTCATCAGGAAATTCACAGAAAGCACCGGCGTCGCCACCTGGATGGTACCCAGGAGATCATCCCACCAGTTGCGCGTATCCGAGAGCGCCTGTTCAACCGTTGCCGGATCACGGTAACGCGCAACTATACGCCGGGCATGCTCGGAATCATCGGCCTGTCCCAACACCAGAATAACTGTTTTCGCTTCGCCTGGACCGAGCTCGAATTTCGTTTGCAGTGCAGCGCATGGATCCAGGCCCACACCTGTGCGATTCGAAAGCGACACCCGACGCAGAGCGGCCGGAGCATCCGCTGAACCGTTGCGGCCTAGGAATTCAGTGCGGTCTCCCGAATATGAAGCTGTGTCGGGCGCCATGGCGGCGAACGCCACTCGCCGGCCATAGTTCGGGTGATAAGGATTACGGGCGAAGAGAGCTTTGGCCGGCTCGTCCCAGGAGCAGGCGATATGCATCTGCGTTGCCTCTCGATCTGGGCCGAGCACTAACTCTGCAAAAGAGGTCACCGATAGGCGACGACGACGCGCGGATGTGTTCTTGATCCGCAGTCGTTGTATTCGAACCGGGTCCTGGACCTCCCGATGTACCGGCACAAAGGTCAGCAGTCCTTGTTCCAGTGCATGACTGTTGTGCTCGAATTCTGTATACCCCTGCCCGTGTCGGCTTCGATAGGCGTCGAGTTCCCGCACGGGCAACGGCGTAGGCGACCAAAAAACACCGCTCTCCTCGTCGCGAATATAAATCGCATCCGTGGACGGATCCGAAATCGGATCGTTATTCCAGGGGGTCAAGCGGTTCAACTGGCTGTTGCCATACCAACAGCACCCGGATCCCGATTCACTCACAAGCGCTCCGAACACCGGATTCGACATCACGTTGATCCAGGGTAGTGGCGTGAGAGCATTCGGCCCGAGGTAAATGGCATACTCGCGCCCGTCCGGCGTGAACCCTCCGATGCCGTTGAAGTATGGAAGCTCCAGGAACGGCAATGGCGCCGAAGGTTGTTCCTCAATTTTCCTGGTCTGAAGCGGCGGCGGCAGCGCGATTGCCTCGGGAGGACTGCTGAGCTGTTTGGACAATCCCCCGCGCGTTCCCAATGCCACCCGTGCAACGGTGAGAATGAGATTCAGGTCTTCCTCCGGGATCTGATCGGCTTTGCGGAGGAACACGCCACCAGGTTGATCTACTCCCGTATGCAAGGAATGCGCCTCGACCAGGCGTATCAATTGCTGATGGAGCGGCTGCTCGTAACCGGCTGGCTCGCGGTTCAGGATTACCAGGTCAGCTTTCAGCCCCCGCAGCCGCCAATACGTGTGGGCAACCAGTAGTTCGCGGACGGAACCCAGTCCATGCGAATCTGCCACCGTTATAACTACGATCGGCAAGTCACCCGAGATGCCGTAGGGCCACAGCCTAGACTGGCCGAGATTGTTCTGGCGCAAGCGCTCTATCGGCGCCCGCAATCGGATGTTCGGATACAGCAGGTGACTGGCGAGTTCGGAGAAGCGGGACGCTGCATCGCTCTGAATGCCGAGATAGCGGTATTCGAGCTGCGCGTGCGACCAGGCAAGGTCGAATGTCCGGCTGCAGATGTCAGGGTCACGGTATTTGCCGATCAGACGCATGAGGCCCTCGCGCGACGGCGCTGCCGCAGTAATGAACGTGATCTGCTTCTGTTGCCGCGGCTCGAGCGAAAAACGCCGCCTGATGGCGAACACCGGATCCAGGACGTAGCCCTCGCTGTTATCCACCGACATCGCCGGATTTTGCCAACTCCGGCCACGGCCCAGGAAGCGCGCGCGATCGGTTTCATACTCGAACGGCTCATCGCTCGGAGGGCTTTCAATGATGAACTGCGCTACCCATGCCGGTGCGTCGTCCGCAAACCGAAGGCGGCGCCATGCAAGCTGGGCCTGCAGATCGGGCAGCGCCTCTGTCTGAATGAAAAGCTTGTTGAACGCCGGATGTGCACGGTCAGTATCATGAGGCGCAAGGCTCAATTCAGCGGCACTGGTCAATTCCAGTTTTCGGCCGCGCAGACCGCGATTGATTAGCGTAACGCGGCGAATTTCGGCGTCGTCTTCCGGTGAAATCGTCACTTCCACATGGGATTCGATGCCGAGTTTGCGGCGCCGGAACTCGGCGCGATCTGCGCTGAAGATCGCGGTGTAGCGCGGGTCCTTCACATTTAGAGGCTGATGCGATACGGACCAGACGGTGTTGCTTTCCTCTTCGCACAGATAAAAAAACATCCCACAGTGGTCGCGCGTGGGATCCGAGTGCCAGCGTGTGATATCAAAGCCGCGCCACCGGCTGTAGCCGCCGCCGGCGTTTGTAATCATGAGGGCATATTGGCCGTTGCAGAGCAGATGAACGCGAGGGATAGGAGTGTCTTCATCCAGCACCCGGTATGCAGGCGCTGAGGGCTCCGACACCAGCCGCACCGCAACATGGTCCGATGGACGGTGAATCAACATTGAAGGCTGGGGCGGTATGCGCTCGAACAACAACGGTTCCACGGCCTTAACGCGACGATCCGCGTGGAATCGCTGCTGCATGATGCCGCGATGGAGCACGTTGTTTATAGACATCAAAATCATACCCTGGTGATGAGCCATGTATGTATATACGATGACGCCTTTCTCGCCTTGACGTTCCTGCTGCCGCGTGTAGTCTAGCGACTCATAAAAGCCCATTCGTCCGTACATGCCGGCCTTCTCGAGTCGCTTCAAGTTCCGGATGGATTCTTCGGGGTTCACCAGCAAGGCCAACGCGCTAGCGTAGGGCGCCACAACCAAATCCTCCTCCAATCCTCGCTTCAAACCGAGCGAGGGAACACCAAACGCGCGATACTGGTAAATCTTGTGAACATCGAGCGCGCTGTACCCCGATTCAGAGATTCCCCAGGGCACGCCCCGCTTTCGCCCGTATTCCACCTGGTGTTTTACCGCGGAGGCGCAGGCATTATCGAGAAGAGAGTTCCGGAAGCTTCGCGTGAACAAGAGTGGCATCAGGTACTCAAACATCGTCCCGCTCCAGGAAAGCAGAACCTGACCGGTGGAAGAGGTGTAGGGACGTCCCAATGAGAGCCAATGCTGCACGGGCACGTCACCTTTGGCAATGGCTACCAGACTGCTCAGTCGCGCCTCGCTCGCGAGCAAATCATAATGAGCCGTGAAAGTCAGCGGCCCGCCGACCTGATATCCAATGGCGAAGAGACGCCGATCGGCATTATAGAGAAACTGCATGTTCATAGATGACGCGAGATCGTCGCTCATCTGGCTGAGGCGCCGGGCGGCCGCGAGCAAAGCTTCCGACGATTGGCGCGCCTTCTCATACTCGGTTCTTAGATCCGTCATCCAGCCTGTGAGGTTCGCCGGTAGCCCTTCACTACTGAAGCTTAGGATATCGCCCAAAAGGTCCGGTTCTGTCCGAACCAGTTCTCCCCAAGAAGGCAAATGGTACAGTAGCCGGCGGCGCGCCATTATGGCCCCCTCTCCCAGGGGTCGCAGAAATTGGTCTGGAGGAGCCGATAGAATGTCCACCCATCGCAAATAACGATCGCAATATTGAATCCAGTTCTGTACTTGCCGCTCAAGCCGGGTAACCCAATAGTACCGCTCCTCGGTTTCCGAGGTGCTCCAGCGTAATGATTCGGTCAGCTTGCGTGCGGGTTCGGCAGCGAGCCGAATGCGCTCCATGATTTCGAAACCGGAGGATTTTTTCTCGAACAACCCGCGCAATGTCTCCAGAGGAACAGCCGTCGTGTGATCCGGTGGGAAGCGCTCCAGAACCACCGCCAGGGTATCCGCTAGTCCCCGAAGCGCGCATTCCTCCAATTGGGGTCGCCTATCCAACTGCTGAGCGGCCTGCGCAAGCACCCACAGGCTGGCGATAAGATTGCCGCTGTCAACCGTGGATACATAGTTTGGCTGCAGCGGCTCGAGAGTCCGCGTGTTGTACCAGTTGAGAAAGTGGCCTTCATAGCGCTCGATCTTCTCAAGTGTGTGGATGGTGGCGGAACACCGGTGGATCATCTCGTCGGGAGTCAGAAATCCAAAATCACAGGCCGACACCGCCGAGGTCAGCCACATTCCAATATTGGTGGGGGACGTGCGGCTGGCCGTTTCGATGCGCAACGCTTCCTGAGAATTGTCCGGAGGCAACCAGTTGTGCTCCGGTCCTATGAGATCGTCGAAGTAGCGCCAGGTCTCACGCGCGATGCGCCGCAGGTAGCGTTGATCGGCTGTTTCGATCTGCTCCAACCTCCGCACCCCTCGACGTTGCCAGCCGATCCAATATTGAACGACCGGAGCGAGGACCCAGAGCAAGAGAAATGGTGTCCATGCCGAATTCCAGATAACACCTCGGATATTCAGAACTACAAAAAATGCGGCGGCAATTGCGGAGATGAGAAAAAACTGTGCCCGGAAAGGATCAATATGGGAACTCACCAACAGGTGCGACATTTCCGCAGTCTGCCATTCCAGCAAGCGCCGCTTGCTTACATGCAGCCTATAGCACGCACGAACGACGGCGTCCATTACGAGATATGCTTGATGAGGCAAGAAGGCCGCTATCACGAGCGCTCGATTCAAGTCGGTGCTGGCCTCGTTCAATGCCCCTGCGTCGCCTCGCCAACGTTGCGCCAGCCGATGGAGCAACTGAACGAACAGAGGAATCAGCAAAACCATCGCCACCAATGTACTGGCGGCCTCAGGAGCAGCGTTGAAGATCCAACTACAAATCAAGAGCGTCAGTAACGCCGGCGCCAACAAACTCCGCCGCAGATTGTCCAGGATCTTCCAGCGATTGATCAATGTGAGCGGATTCGGCACGTGTTCCCCTTGCGTTGCGGCGGGAACGCGCCTGAAGATCCATGAAGCGATCTGCCAATCGCCCCGAATCCAACGGTGTTGCCGCTTGCTGTGGCTGACATAGTCATATGGAAATTGCTCGAAGAGTTCTACATCCGTGGCTAATGCGATCCCGACATGAGCACCTTCGATAAGATCGTGGCTAAGGAGCCGCTGCTCGGGAAAACGTCCTGTAAGGATTTTGTGGAATGCATGAACGTCGTAAATCGCTTTTCCGTGATAGATCGCCTCGCCAAACACGTCTTGATAGAGGTCGGAGACGGGCTGGCAATAAGGATCGGTCCCGCGCGCATCCGTAAATAGCCTTGTAAAACGCGTTGCCGTTGCGGATGGCAGCGTGATACTGACGCGCGGCTGAATGATGGTATAACCACGGAGGCGGTTGCGTTGATCGTCGGTGAGTTGCACGCGGTTGAGCGGGTGTGCGATGGTTTCGATCATTTTTTGCCCACTGCCATGAGGAAGTTGCGTGTCGGCATCAAGCGTGATCACGTAACGGATGCCGTTCGGCACCGATCCCGCACACACAAAGTCCGGGTCCCCTTCGCCATTCAGAAAACGGTTAAGTTCTTCCAGTTTTCCGCGTTTCCGTTCCCATCCAATCCAGCGGTGCTCGGTCTCGCACCACACACGTCGCCTTTGGAAAAGGATGAAGGTGCCGTCGCCGTAGCGGGCATTGAGTCGTTCTATGCCTTTCACCACCAACCCAAGCAGATCTTCATCTTCGGGCGTCTCGGGGTCTTGTGCGTCGGTGAAATCCGACAGCAGCGCGAAATGGAGATTGGCGACCGGGTTCGCCAGGTATCGAACTTCGAGCTTCTCGATCTCGCCTCGAATCGAATCGGGCGTCAGCAACATCATCGGAACGACGACGAGAGTACGGCAATCTTCCAGTATCCCCTTCTGGAATGACATTTTCGGCAGAATACGTGGCGGTACGACCCAGGCCAGCCACATCTGGATCAGATAAAGCGCAAGTTCGCTGGCCGGAAACAGCGCCAGGATTCCTAAAAGCACGAGCATCACCGGCGAAACCACTCCCGCCATCTGCGCCACGAGGAGAAAGGTGATCACAACCGCTGTAGTGAGCGCGCCGACGCTGCCCAGGTATAAGACCGTCGGATGCCGGTAAAGGAAGCGCAGCCGCCGTTCACGCCAGGAAACACGGCGTCCCACCCGCCGTTCCAGCTCAACGAGTCCATCGTCGAGCAGGTAGTAGGCGACGCATCCTTCCCGGCTATCAGCGGGAGCCCGTCGGGCCAACTCCACGGCTAGACGAGCCACGGCCCACTCGGAGGTTTTCGACTGGCGCGCTGATTCTTCGACAATCCGACGGCACCGGTCCCGTGTAGCGAAATCGCTGCGAGCATGAATGCCGGCCGGGTCTTCACGCAGAATCGCTTCCGTCCGGCTCACCGCCTCGACGATCTCCGGGTATTGCAGCTCAGAAAGCTCGCGCAAACTCCCAATCGCACTCGCGATGAACATCAGGTCATTTGCTTCTTCGTTTCGCTCACGCAGAATAATGTCTGCTAAGCCGGTCTCTGTCTTCTCATCGATCCATTTCTGAATCGGGACAAGCGCCGACTCATGCTCGTGCAGTTGTTCGCCGAGCCGCGCGATGAAATGCGGCGTCGGTTCGTGGCCCTCCCGGTCCAGCTCAGCGACGATTCGTTCAAATTGCTCGGGACCCAGACGGGCGGCATTCAAGAGACGGTTCGCCCAAAAATCAGCCAATTCCTTTTGGTGCTGCCGTAGGTTCACCACTTCCGACAAACGCTGCAACCTCTGCAGGAGCACCAGCCGCAACATCAGCGGAAACACCCACAGCTCGGCAATGGTTAAGGGGGTTTGACCTTGATAGGCATTCAGAAAGCTGACAATGCTCTCCGATGTCAGTCGACAGCCAGTACGATAGATCAACTCAGCGGCGAGATGATAGATACGCAACCGCACCGGACAACTCGTATCGAGAAGCACTGGCAGGATTTTGTTGTGATTGTCCGGCAGATCGTGCCGGATATCGGCGATGTGGGAGCGAATCAGATACGCGTTGTCCAGCAGCCACTCGGCTGCATGAGTGATCCCATAGTCCAGCCGCACGGCTTCGGCCAGACCTGCCCGGGCACGCTCCAGTGCGATTTCGCACTTCTTGACGATCGGCAGCAGCGGGCGTGATCTCGTCGATGGATCCAACTGGTGAGAAGCGGCTAACTCGCCCGCGCATTCCGGCAAGCTGCCCATCGTTACAGGTTCGCGCATCAACACGTCAATCTCGCGCGAGGAAACGATTTCAACTCCCGGACGAATTGCGAATACTGACGGATGTGCAATGTGCCTGAGTACCGCGATGACATCCATCATGTGTGCTTCCGTCTCCTGGACGACAATAAGACTCTCGCCGGGAAGGGCGAAGCGGCCATATTGGCTAAGAATTCTCTTGGGCACACCGAATCTCAGCCAAAACGAGGCGAACCACGCGCTTAGAAAGCCGCACGATGCCCAGAGCATCTGCACCGGCAGGTCCGTGCCACGTGTCTCGGCCAGCAGGCCGAGGGCAAGCCCCATAACAATTCCGAATGCGGTTCGGATCCAGGGCGCATATCCGGCATGCAAAAACTTCAGACGACTATCTTCCGAGCAATGAACTACAGCAGATCGCCGGAAACGATGTTTCCTGGCCTCACGAAATGCTTCTTCGGCATGCTCTGCGCTGCGGTAAAAGGCGAGAACCAATCTGGATATACCAGGCTTTAGTGTTATGGTCTGGATCTTGCCCCACATTTTCGAACCAGTTTCAGGGCTAATTTAGGCTAAGGTTTGGGAGCGATATTTTCTCCGGTTTTCAGTCTTTCTTTGGCGTATTCCTCTGGTCTTTGATGACCAATTGAGGAGTGACGACGATTATAATACTGGAATCGCTCATCGATCACTCTTCGAATGTCTCGGCCTGATGAATCAACGATTCTGCCTCCACTTTCATCCGACCCCACAACGATTCAATCCAGGGATTTCCCCGGGCTCCATCCTCGGAAAAAGAAACCTCCACTCCATCTTCAATCATGAGCTGCTTGAGCCAAGCGTAGCTCGTAAAGACGGGATCCTGATCGTGATGCACCAGGATTCCTGAAACCTCACCTCCCAGTTGCACGATCCTCTCTTTAGCCCGCTCCCAGCATCGAAGCGCCACGCTTCGGTTTCTTCGCGGTCCGACACCGACCAGCCGGCCGCCCAGCGACTCTCCAGATCGCTGAGCGTCATCAGCCAGGCCTTGCGGCGCCCCTGGGCGTAACGCAATTCCGTAAAGTCCGTCGAGAACGCTTTCAAAACTCCGAACTCCTGGCCCGCAGCCTTATTCAAGTTCTCCTTCCTCTGATGAAGAATCTTTTGAACGCCGCTCTGATCGCCTCGGAAGATGACGGATCATTCCCCAGCCGTTGTCCCGCAACAGCCTCTCGACTCGCTTACCGTTGATCCGATAGCCCAGTCGTTCCCGCAGCTCCACCGTCATGTGGAGACGACCGTAATCGGGGTGATCGTTCACGATCTGCCGCATTTCTCCTTCAATTTCCTCCGCTTTCGCCCGGGGCCGACCGTAACCATTGTGCCGATAGTGCCAACTCGACTTCGCTATGCTCAGCGCTTCCAGGCAACGGTTCAGACCGTAACGATCACGGTTCTGTTCCACCATCTCCACCTTCTCGTCCAGGCTCAGCTCTCGTCCAAAAAATTTTTTAGCAACGCCAACTCCACCTCCTTCTGCCCCAGCATCCGCTCCAGCTTCGAGATCTGAACCAGTACCAAAGGGACGGGGATTATGAACCATCTTTTCGATGGCTACGAACGGTGGCAGGGGGACATTGACCACCGCTCTACCGGCGTGCTGGTAGCAGATCGGCCCGGACGCGCTACGGCATACGCCATCGAGCATCTGCAGCCGCGCGGCGTCTTATTTGTAGCTCCCGGAGAATTTGTTTACGAGGGTATGATCGTAGGGGAAAACTCCCAGGCTTGGTAACCTGGACGTCAATATTACCAAGGATAAAAAACTCACGAACATGCGGGCCTCAACCGCGGAGGAGCTGGTGCGGCTGATCCCTCCTCGCTCCATGAGCCTGGAACAGGCGTTGGAATTCGTGCACAAAGATGAACTGCTGGAAGTCACGCCCAAAGCCTTCCGCTTTCGCAAGAGAGTCCTCCAAGCCTCACGGCGAAAGTAAGGGACAGGCACGCGATTCAGGTGCAAATGCCTGCCAATACAAGTCCTTATGAAAGCTCTGGCACTTAATTCATCCAGAGCGAATCGTTTATGGCATTTAGTGGTAGTCGCCGACGGTCAGTTGATCGCGGGCGCTGAATTCAAATCCCAGGTCGGTTCCTTCGGAAACAACTACAATAATCGCGTTCCTAAATAAACTTGCTTTACCGCTTGCCGCTAAATACATCCAACATTGGCACCGGTCCTCCGCTCGTAACTACCGAGGGCAACACTCCATTCCATTTCTCCACAGCGCGTCCCTGAACCTCGATTCGCCGTAACTCCAGCAACTGATCCGTCACCTGCGCTTTTTGGAGCTCCAGTCCCTTGGCTTCGGCTTGGGCCTTGGTGATTTCCTGTTTCGATTCAAACTCTACGCGCCTCAGGGCGTTCTCTGCCTCCAGGGCTTGTTGGACCGCTCTCACCTTCGCCTCGATGGATTCCTGGAAAGCTGCCGTGAACTGAAAGTCCGTGATGGAGAGTTGTACAAC
>JACQSY010000115.1 GCA_016211085.1 Acidobacteriota bacterium
GTTGTTCCCGCACGAGCCAGGGACTCCAGCTGCCGTTTGACGGCTTCATCAACGGAAAGAGCCGTGGCGCGTGCAAACATGTCGGCATTTAATCATGATGTCACCATATTGTCAATAATTAAATGGGACGGGACACTAGAGTGTCAGTAGGCACAGGTACGTGTCTTCGAGCATAAAGGGGCGTACCTTTGCGAGTGGGGCTTGCGAGGTGAGGTCAAGAGGCGAGGAGCCCATGCAGAGAGATCGGCGCCGACGAGGGACGTGGAGGTCGTCCGCTACCGCCTCTCGCCCGGAGGGTCGCGGGGGACGGCGTCGGCCGTTTTCTTCGTTGCTCCTCCTCGCCGACGGAGTGGCATCGACGGGTCGTCACGCCTCGATCGGACCAACGTCACGCCTGCAACAAACGGACGCCTCTTTGTACTCCGAAACACCAGCTGAAGATTAAATGTCAGTTTTCTACCGCTGGACAGTTCTCGCCGTTTTGAGCCTGGCGATGTTTGGCAACTACTACGTATACGACAGCATCAGTCCTCTGGCTGACCTACTGAGCCGCCAGCTGGGTTTTTCTGACGCCGAGATTGGATGGCTTTACGCCATCTACAGCATCCCCAACATTTTCGTGGTCCTCCTGAGTGGTATTTTAATCGACCGCTTCGGTAGCCGCATGGCTGCGTTTGTTTTCGCCCTGCTTTGTTCATCTGGAGCAGTGGTCACCGCCCTGACCGGGTCACTGTCCGTGATGGCGTTCGGTCGATTACTCTTTGGATTGGGCGCCGAATCGATGATTGTGGCCACCAACACGGTGCTTGCCAAATGGTTCCGGGGAAAGGAGCTCAGTCTTGCATTTGGCTTGAACCTCACCGTTGCCCGCCTCGGATCCTTTGCTGCCCTGAACTCGCCGTCCTGGGCCCGTTCCGCCTACCAGGACTGGCAGACGCCTTTGGTCCTGGCGGCAGGAATGGGCCTTTTGTGCATCTCCGGAGCATCCTTCTACTGGCTGTTGGAATCACGGACAGCTGCCGCAAGGGTGAACGTTCCCATCCCGAAAGGCATCGTCTTCCAAGATACGCTGAATTTTGGCCGTTCTTACTGGTACATCGTTGGATTGTGCGTCACCTTTTATTCCGCAATATTCCCCTTTCAGACCTTCGCCGTTAAGTTCTTTATGGACGCCCATGGTACAAGCCGCGAATTGGGGGGCTTTTTATCCAGTATGCTGACGCTTTTCGCCATGATTTTTACCCCCCTGTTCGGCTACGTTTCAGACCGCGTTGGCAAGCGCTCACACATGATGATGGCAGGTTCTCTTGCCCTGACACCTGTCTACCTCCTCATGGCCCATACTGACTTCTCTTTGTATGTTCCCGTGGCGGTGCTGGGACTTGCATTTTCGTTGATTCCGGCCGTCATGTGGCCTGCGGTGGCCTATGTAGTCGAGGATTTCAGGCTTGGGACTGCTTACGGCCTGATGACGATGATTCAGAACATGGGGCTGGCGGCTTTTAACCTTCTGGTGGGATGGACTAATGATCATTCCGGAGCCGGGCCCAGCCATCCCGCCGGCTATGCACCGGGCATGTGGATTTTTGCGGTCCTTGGCTTACTGGGATTTGTTTTTGCAATGCTTTTGAAACAAGCAGAACAAGGACCTGCAGGTCACGGCCTCGATACGATCACCACCGATGTCTCGAGCAATAAATGAGCGCAGCCTCCTGAGAATCTCTTGCTTCTGCCCGGTGCAATTCTTGCTTATGCTAAGCTTCATTCATGCTCAACCCCGAAATGCAAAGGGTGGACGCTGAGATCAAGAGCAACCAACCTCTGGCTGCTTTGACCACTCTGGGCGTAGGCGGACCTTCACGTTGGTTTACGCGCGTGGCAAACCAATCGCAACTTGAAGAAGCGCTGGATTTTGCCCGCAGGCAAAGCGGTCCAGTGCTTTTCATGGGGGAAGGAAGCAATGTTCTCTTTCCTGACGAGGGTTTTTCGGGCCTGGTCATTCAGAACGGAGTTCTCGGAATCGACCGTAGCGGCCTTGAGGTAATCGTCGGTGGCGGCGAGAATCTTTGTGAGCTGATCCGATGGTTGAATTCCCACCGCTTACAGGGCATGGAAAAAATGTACGGCATTCCCGGCAGTGTGGCAGGAGCCGTCGTAGGCAACGCCGGGGCATACGGACAGGAGATCAGCGACTGTGTGGTAGAAGCATCCTTGTTTTGCGCCTCCGGGATGGTTCGCCTTGACGCAAGTCAGCTTGGGTTTCATTATCGTCACAGCTTACTCAAGGAAAACCGTGACTGGTTTCTTTTGAATTGCACGCTGCGGTTGAAAAGAGGAGGGGATGACCTTCAGGAAATCTCCAACGAGATTTTGAACAAGCGCTTTGAAAAGTATCCGCCGGGACTTAAGTGCCCCGGCAGCTATTTCAAAAATGTGATAGCCGCAGAGCTTCCTCCCGAAGTTCTCCGGCGAATTCCATCCGACTTTATTCAGTTTGGTAAGATTCCAGCCGGCAAGCTTCTGGAAGCCGTGGGCGCCCTCGGCGCCCGTCGTGGAGACGCGCAGGTTGCGCCTTATCACGGGAACTTGATTATCAACTGCGGCCATGCGAGTAGTCGCGACGTTCGCTTGCTTGCCGAAAAATACGCAGAGCGAGTGTGGCAGCGCTTTCGTATCCGCCTCGAACCGGAGATCTTAATCGTTGAAAACCTCATCCCTTGAAGCGCCGGTAATCAATAAACCTGCCAATGTAAAGTTCAAGATCCAAGGTCGTCGCAAGCTCGAGGGCCACTATCGTATTCAGGGAAACAAGAACGCCGCCCTTCCCCTGATTTCTGCGACTCTGCTGGCGGATCGCCCAGTGCTTTTGCGAAATCTTCCCGATATCCAGGACGTGAAGAACCTGCTGAGAGTCATGGAAAGACTCGGGGTAGGCCTGGAAGAATCGCCCGACGGACTGCTCATCGACGCCCGGAAAATCTCGACCCTCGAACTTCCCTCCTCACTCGTCGAGCGGTTGCGCGGATCCGTGCTGCTTCTGGGTCCGCTGGCTCCACGCCTGGGGCAATTGACTTCGGTTTTCCCCGGCGGGTGTCCGATCGGCCGTCGTTCTTTTGATGTCCATTGGAGTGTTTTTCGGGCGGCCGGCTTTGCCATAGAGGAGGGCCCTTCCAAGTTTGAGCTCAGACGGCTGAAGACAGTTCAAGAACCGCGCGTCTACCTTGAAGAGAGCTCAGTGACCGCGACGGAGAACGGATTGCTGCTGTTGGCCTCTCTGGGCGGAGGGATTATTGAAAACCCTGCTCGTGAGCCGCACGTTTTTAGCCTGATTGAGTTTCTTTCCCTGCTGGGCTGCGAAATTGAGGTGCACCCTCTCTATTACCGCGTGAAAAGCGGCCCCAACCGCCATCAGGACTTGGTTCGTTTTACGGTTCCCTCCGATTACATCGACATCGGAACCATTGCCATAGCCGCTGCGGTTACCTCGGGAACTGTCCAACTTGAAGAAGCGTGCGAGGCGGATATACTCGGCGTCCGCCCCACGCTGCAACGTTTTGGGGTGGAATTCGATCAGGTGGGTATCGGGAAATTTCAAGTCCGGTCCGGCGGTCGTTCCAACCCATCGCAGGTTATCGCTGGACCATGGCCATCTTTTCCCACCGACCTCATGAGCCTCGCCATCGTCCTGGCGACGCAGGCTCGGGGCCTTTGCCTGCTGCATGACTGGATGTATGAGGGGAGAATGTTTTTCATAGACAAGCTTGTGCGAATGGGAGCGCGAGCCACCATGTGCGACCCCCACCGGGTCCTCGTCGAGGGTCCAACGCTGTTGCGGGGCACCCATCTGGAATCCCCGGATATACGCGCGGGGATGGCTCTGGTGATAGCCGGGCTCTGTGCCGCAGGCGATACGCTGATCGAACACGCAGAGGTCATTGGTCGGGGTTATGAAAAGGTGGCAGAGCGTCTCCAGGGAATTGGAGCTGACCTGACAGAGGAGCGGAGCTGATCGTCAGCGCCGTTCTGAAAAAAAACGGCGCAGCAGGTCCCGGACCTCCGGCGCCATTACACCTTCGATCACGTTGACCTCATGGTTGAGCAACCCCTTAGTAAGTATCTGTGCTTTAGACACCACGCCCCCTCCCTTTTCATCGCGCGCCGCAAACACGAGATTTCTGACCCTGGCCAGTACTAGAGCCCCCGCACACATCGGGCAAGGTTCGATCGTGACATACAAGTCGACTCCGTTAAGCCGGTAGTTCCCCAACCGTTGCGCCGTATCTCTCAAGACCAGTATCTCAGCGTGCGCCGTTGGATCGTTCAATTGAATCGAACGGTTGTGATTGCTCGCAATCAGCTGCCCCTCGCGTACCGCAACTGCTCCCACCGGAACTTCCCCTTCGGCTCCGGCATAGCCTGCTTCCTGCAAAGCCAGCCTCATCCAAACCTCGAATTCCGCAAGGCTTCCTTCAGCAGAACCATTGACAGGACGCTGCATCGAAACCACTATTCTCCTCAATGTTCAAGCTCAAAAAGCTGATGGGGCTTTTCTGGTTGACGCTCGCTTGCGGATGTGCGCGCCGCGAACAGGTAGTCCTTTTCTGTCCCGAAAGCCTGACGCCGCTTCTTGAGCAGGCCACGATCCGTTTCGAGAAAAATCATCCTGGAATCGCGGTCCAAATGCAATCTGCCCCCGACTTCGACAATTTAGCTCTGGTTTATGAGCAGCGTGCCCACCCCCATCTGCTTTTAACTGAGGACGCGCGGCTAATTCCACTCTTTGCGGGACAAAACTTCCATGAGGCCTACGCATTTCTCGGCGATGAAATCGTTCTGGCTTTTCACAAGGATCCGTCGGCTGACGGCCATGTTTTGGCCAACTGGTATGATTTCCTCAACGAAAGTTACGGCATTCTAGACCCAAGACGCCTTCCCGCCGGCTACTACGCTCACCTGCTTTGGAAGCTCGCCGAAGTTCATTACGGCTTTCCAGGTTTCTACCGCCGCACCCTCGAGCGCCTCTCACCGAAATGGATTCATTCTGAGCAAGAGGCGCTCATCGGCCAGCTTCGGGCTGGAAATCTTGATTTCGCCTTTGTATATCGATCTCTGGCAGTTCAACAGCAGCTTGCACATCTGCGTCTGCCCGCAAGGATATCGCTGACCGAGGATTCTTATGACAATTTTTACGGTCTGGTTTTTTATCATGTCCAGCCACGATCGCTGCGCCGCTTCGAAGTAAAAGGGGCACCGTTACGCTATGGGGTCGCTTTGCGCGACAACTCCGCAACCGCGGCTCAAGCAGTTTTTCGCTTTCTGCTGAGCGCTGAATTTCAGGAGCTCGCGCAAGAACTGGGTTATTCGGCAGTTCGCATCAAGCGCATTTCGTAATGCACGCTTTCCCGCGCACCAGCAGTTCCTGCAGGTAGCAAGGTGACAAAAAACACTCTTCAGCTTACGATTTACTAAAGGCGAGGAAACATGAAGAGATTCAAGCTGATGGCGTTGCTGGCGTTCATTTTGATCATCTGGTTCATGCTCTCCACGGGAATCAGCCTTTACATGGACTTCCTCTGGTTCGATTCCGTAGGCTACTTGCAGGTTTTCAACACGGTGCTGCGGTCCAAGTTCTATCTGTGGTTGGCGGGATTCACTGCGTCTCTGGCGCTGGCGGTGCTCAATTTCCGTCTCGCCTCACGACACTCTTTTGGATCGTACTGGATTAGTGAGGAAGTCTTGGCGCTGGCACGCCGTGGCACGGAAGGCCTTTTCTGGATCATCAGTCTCATAGTTTCAGTAGTCATGGGAGTGATCGCCCAATCCCAATGGATAAATGTTTTGCAGTTTCGCAATGCAGTGCCTGCAGGCACTGCCGATCCTCTTTATGGCCATGATTTATCCTTTTATTTTTTTTCGCTGCCCGTTTTTTCGTTCATCCTGAACTTCATCCTTGCGCTGTTGGTGTTTTCTCTAATCACCGCTTCTGCCGCTTACGTGCTGCACGGGCATGTAGGTTACCGGCGCAGTCTGGAGATCACTTCAGCTGCCCGAGTACACCTTTCCCTTCTGTCGGGGCTGGTTTTTCTGCTAATCGGGATACGCTTTTGGCTGCAACGGTACGACCTCCTCTTCAGCCGCCGCGGAATCATTTTCGGGGCCAGCTACACGGACGTCCAGGCCCAGCTTTACGCCTATTGGATTCTGCTCCTGGTTTCCATCCTGGTCAGCCTTGCCCTCTTTATCGGTGCTTTCCGGCGGGGCTTTCGCGCCACTGCCTTTTCTCTGGTGCTCTTTGTTATCGCTTTTCTGGCTGTAAACAATGCCTATCCCGCTCTGGTGCAAAGTCTCAGTGTTAAACCCAACGAATTGCAAAAGGAGACTCCGTACATCCGGCACAACGTTCAATTTACTTCCCGGGCTTACAAGCTGGACAAGATCGAAGTCCGTGAGTTTATACCGAGCGGGACGCTTGAGCTGCAAGCGATCGCCCGAAATGAAACCACCATCCGTAATATCCGACTCTGGGATTGGCGCCCACTCAAGGACTGCTACGACCAACTCCAGTCCATTAGGCCCTACTACGAGTTCGAGGACGTCGATGTAGACCGTTACGAGATCCAGGGGAATTACCGGCAGGTGATGCTTTCGGTCCGCGAACTCGACTTCAGCAAGATCTCAGCTCAGGCCCAAAGCTGGATCAACCAGTTTTTTCAATACACCCACGGCTACGGTTTATGCCTAAGTCCTGTCAATGAAGTGACCGACGAAGGCCTGCCCCAGTTCTTTATTAAAGACATCCCACCTCAATCGAACATAGATCTTCGGATAGAAAGACCTGAAGTTTACTTCGGTGAGAAGACGCTTTCTCCGGTTTTTGTCCGAACCAGTATGGAGGAATTCGACTACCCTATCGGCGACCAGAACGCGGTTACCACCTACAAAGCCGACCGCGGTATCGCCATCAACACGTTTTTAAGGAAGCTTCTTTTTGCCTGGGAGATGGGCAGCTACGAGATTCTTCTGACGGAAAATTTCACGTCAGAAAGTCGTGTTCTGATGCACCGCCAGATTCAAGAGCGGGTTTCCCGTATTGCTCCTTTTCTCCTCTACGATCAGGACCCCTACATCGTTATCCATGATGGTAAACTTGTCTGGATCCAGGACGCTTACACGGTTACAGACCGGTACCCTTACTCGGAGCCCTTTCGCAACCGATTCAATTACATACGTAATTCCGTTAAGATCGTCATTGACGCGTATCTGGGCGATGTAACCTTTTATATTGCTGATGAGGAGGACCCCCTCATTCAGGTGTACTCCCGAATTTTTCCCCAGATGTTTCGCCCCCTCGAACAGATGCCGGAGGGTTTGCGCAAGCATGTGCGCTACCCTGTGGATTTTTTCAACATCCAGAGAGAGATCTACCGCACCTATCACATGCGCGATCCGCGAGTTTTCTACAACAAAGAGGATCTTTGGGACATCCCCAACGAGATTTACGCCGGCAATGAACAGCCCATGGATAGCTACTACGTCATTATGAGCCTGCCCGGCTCCAAGCAGGAGGAGTTTCTCTTGCTCACGCCGTTTACGCCACGGAACAAGAACAACATGATTGCCTGGCTGGCGGCGCTCTCCGACGGTCCCAACTACGGACGCCTGGTGCTTTTTCAGTTTCCCAAGCAGGAACTCACCTACGGTCCCATGCAGATAGAGGCACGAATCGATCAGGACCCAAACATATCGCAACTGATCACCCTTTGGAGTCAAAAAGGTTCAAGAGTCATCCGCGGCAACCTGCTGGTCATCCCCGTGGAGAACTCACTTCTGTACATCGAGCCTTTGTACCTGCAGGCAGAAAAAAGCGAGATTCCGGAACTGACACGAATTATTTTGGTTTACGAGAACCGTGTCATTATGAGCGAGACATTGGAAAGCGCCCTGCAGACCGCTTTCGGCTCCGCTCCCCCCCCTACAGCGATTCTGGCAGAAGCAACACCTCCGGTTGAAAAAGGGGAGATGGAAAACTTGGCACAACTCGCCCGTCAGGCACAGCAGCATTTTGAAAAGAGCCAGGAATACCTTCGCCAAGGGGACTGGTCTGCCTATGGAGAGGAGCAAACGCGCCTGGGAGAAGTGATCAAGCGTCTGGCACAACTGCAATCAAACCAGCCCGCCACGCCCTGAAGGGTTTTAACTGGTAGCATGGCAAAGATCCACCTGTTTTGACCAGGCGTCGATGCCGCGCCGCGCAGGTTGTAAAGCTTTCTGCAGCCCATCGACATGGGAAAACTACATGCCGTGATGGCAGCAGACAATAACCTCCTTAACGTCCAACAAGTCACCTCGCCTGCTCCACCTTCATCTTTTGAGGTTCAACCGGTCAAATTTGGCGAAACATTTTGCCAATACATCGCGTCTTCACCCACGATGGGTTTTCCGGGTGGTTTTTTCACCCACTGAAGCCTAAGAGTAGGCCGTCTGACCCTTGACCGGTGGACAAAAGGCCTCTAATATGTGTTCGAAGGAGAAAAACGGGGATGATTACACTTACAGAGAACGCGGTTAACGCGGTAAAACAGGTGATAGCTCAACAAATGGAATCATACGCGGGAATCCGTGTAGCGGTGGTGGGTGGAGGTTGTTCGGGATTTCAATACGCGATGAACCTGGAACGTGAGGGCCGCGAAGGTGATCAGGTGATCGAGGTTGACGGATTTAAGGTGTTCGTGGACGAACAAAGCCATATGTACCTGGATGGCACAGAGATTGACTATGTCGAGAGTGTCCACGGTGCAGGCTTCAAGTTCGCAAATCCGAACGTTCGCAGTAGTTGCGGCTGCGGGGAATCTTTTTCCGTCTGACCGCTCTTCAGGATCGACTCGCGCGCCTCTACCGCTGAGCACAAACGTCCCCTACACTAAGCTTACTCATGACGCTTTTTGACCATTTCCGGCGTCCGCTTAAAGACCTGCGGATTTCGGTAACGGATCATTGTAATTACCGATGTCTCTACTGCATGCCTCTGGACGACTACGTGTGGTTCGAGAAGGAAGAACTGCTGACCTTTGAAGAGCTGACTCGCGTCGCCAACGTATTCGTCCGGCTGGGGGTGGAAAGCATCAGGCTCACCGGGGGAGAGCCGCTGGTTCGAAAAGATCTCCACAAACTGGTTCAGCAGCTCTCAACATTGCAGGGGTTAAAGGACCTCAGCCTGACCACCAACGGGGCCCTTCTAGCTGAAAAAGCCGGTGCTTTGAAGGCCGCAGGGTTGCGCCGGATCAGCATCAGTCTCGACACGCTCAAACCAGAACGGTTTCGGGAGATCACGAAAAAAGGAAACCTCGAAGAGGTGCTGGCCGGGATTGCAGCGGCGCAACACGCGGGATTTCGTCCTATCAAAATCAATACCGTTATCATGAGGGGGGTCAACGACGATGAAATCCTGGATCTGGCGGATTTCGCCCGGGCCCAAGGCTTGATCATCCGTTTCATCGAGTACATGGACGTTGGCAACGTTACCGCCTGGAGCCTGGAGAAGACCGTTACCAAAAAAGAAATCCTGCAGGCAATTCAAAGCCGGTATCCCGTCATCGAGACAGGCCGCAACGCAAACCGTGCCCCTGCAATTGAGTATCACTTTGAAGATGGGGGCAAAATGGGTGTTATTGGATCTGTGACCGAACCATTTTGCTCGACCTGCAGCCGCGCCCGCCTGACCGCCGACGGTAAAATGGTCACTTGTTTGTTCGCCACCAACGGCTTCGACCTCAAGTCGATGGTAAGGAGCGGTTGCTCAGATGAAGAGCTGACTCAAACCATTATTGCCGTGTGGTCCGCACGTGTTGACCGGTATTCTGAGCAGCGCTGGGCCGCTATCGCCTCGGGGGCGGGTTATTCTCCCCAAAATCAAAAGAAAATCGAAATGATCACCTTGGGAGGATAGCACTGCCCGCGCGAATGGCAGGGGGTACTCAGCTCACGGCTAAGCGGCGTTCCTGCTGGTTCAGCCGGGCCGATAAAAAGGAACACCTTCAGCATCGTTGAAAAAAGGCACCGGCGAGCTCAGTCCGTTTACGCGCGCAATCTGGCGATTAATCTCCCGTAACTCCTCTCGAGCGAAGCCTTCAATGATTTTTTCAACTGCCCCTTTCTGCGCGATGTAAAAAAGAGTGGGAACGAAAGCGACGTCATACCGCTCCCCCGCCTCGTACGGCTCCAGGTCAAGCAGCACGGGGATCTTCAAACTTAAACTTTGGACCAGCGAGAGGGCAACTTCGGGAGGATCCTGATCCACCACGGCAAGCATTACTTTAGAGTCCGGGTAGTTGCGGTACATTCGATCTAGAAACGGCAATGCAAACCGGCAGGTGGAGCAGTTCTCCTTTACAAAAGTGATCAGGGCGGGGCCTCGGCCGAGTAAATCACGGCGCAAGCTCCAGCGGGAAAGATGGTCAACATTCAGCTTTGTGGGCCCTGATCCGAACCTACTCAGTTCCAGCGAACTCAGCAGCGGCAGCTCGAAATCAGGGGCTTCATCATTCGTGCTGAGCATCGTAAACCAGGTTTCCTCCCACCCAGGTTTTCTGCACGCGCAACTCACTGTCGAGCAAAACCAGGTCCGCATCAGCGTCCTTTTCGATCCTGCCCTTTTGTTTCAATCCCAAGAGGTCAGCCGGCTGGAGGGTCGCCATGGCCACGATTTGCTTCAAGTCGTCCCTGGCTAGGTCCTTCAACCACTCTTCTAGATTACGAATCCCCCGGTCTAAAGTGAGGCTGCTGCCGGCAAGACGATTGGCAGCATCTCGACAGACGCCGTCCCGTACGTGCAGCTCAATAGTGTCAAGGTAATAGACTCCATCAGGCATACCCGCGGCGCCCGTTGAATCCGATACTAGAATGAGTCTTTCCAATCCCTTGCAGCGCACCAGCAGTCGCAGAGCCGCCGGGTGGAGATGGATTCCATCCGGAATCAATGCAGCGCTTATTTCACTTTCCAGTATGGCGCCGATAATTCCCGGTTCCCGGTGATGGAACGGAATCATGGCGTTGAAGGTGTGGGTCGCCAGATTGATTCCCGCCTCAACCCCGCGCATAGCGGTTTGGTAGTCTGCTGCGGAATGCCCCATGGAGACCACCGGCAGGACCTCGCGGATCTTTGGAATTAAATCGAGCGCCCCTGAAACCTCGGGCGCCAGCGTGATGATCTTTAGCGTCCCCTGAGCCGCATCCAAAAAACTGCTGAAAGAGTCCTCAGAGGCTTTCTGGATCGCACTCTCCGGATGCACACCCCTGTATTCCGGATTCAGGAACGGCCCCTCCAAATGGATCCCCAGGGCCCGGGCCCCCGGCAGGTGGTTCTGGAAAGAGGTCCCAAGATACTTAAGCTTCCTTCGCAGGTTTTGCTCACTATCACTTATCAGGGTCGGGAAAAATGCAGTAACTCCGTGTTGGGCTAAGCAGCGTGAGATTTTCGCCAGCGAGTCAAAATCAGCTTTAGACGCATCGGCTCCCCCGGCTCCATTAATGTGCAGGTCGATCAGCCCGGGAATTAAATACTCTCCACTGTGCACTTCAGAGGTCGCCAAGTGGTCGGGGACTTGGGTGCCTACAAATGCTATTTGTCCTTGCCTTAAGACCACCACCCCGTCGATCCAGTCATCCACAGGAGTTATGATCTGTCTTGCAAAGATAGCCGTGGCGTTGACACGGTCCATAGCCTTTACTATAGTACGGTTTCTTTTTAACTCGGATTACAAAGCTTTTGGCAAATTTCTATCCCTCCACAACACCAATGGGGCAGCAATCAGAATATCAGGTCTCCCATATCTGCTCTCTGCAGGTGATGGCGAATCGTTTGCGCCGTCATTCCCTGATCAGCACGGCCGTTGCAGGTTCGGGTCATCCATCCTCATGTCTGTCGGCAGCAGAACTCGTTTCCACACTGTTCTTTTCTTTCCTCAGATTTGATGTCTCTGACCCTGACAATCCGTTGAACGACCGTTTCATCCTGTCCAAGGGGCATGCCGCACCGTTGCTGTGGGCTGTCTGGGCTGAAGCGGGTGCTTTCCCTGTAGAAAAGCTTTCTACGCTGAGACAGTTTGACAGCGACCTGGAGGGGCATCCCACGCCTCGCAATCCATGGGTGGACATTGCCACCGGCTCACTGGGTCAGGGTCTTTCTGCCGGCGTGGGGATGGCCCTGGTTTCCAAGATGGATCGAATCAAGAACCACATTTACGTTCTGCTCGGCGACGGCGAAGTAGCAGAGGGATCAGTCTGGGAAGCCGCCGCTCTTGCCGCCCACCGCAAACTGAACAACCTGATTGCCATCGTGGACGTCAACCGATTGGGCCAAAGTCAGGAGACCATGTTTGGCCACGACGTGGAAAGTTACCGCCATCGTTTCCAGGCGTTTGGTTGGCGCTCTGAAGTAATCGATGGGCATGACATCGAACAACTTCTCAACGTCTTCAATCGAGCGCTTCGGGTCAGGAATCGCCCATTTGCCATCATTGCCCGCACCGTGAAAGGGAAGGGCGTCTCCTTTATGGAGGATCGAAACGGATGGCATGGCAAACCGGTCAAGCAAGGTGAGGAACTGGAACGAGCCTTGGCCGAAGTCGGCAACAGTGAGCCTGTCACCCGGCTGACCATGTCACACCCTCCAAGCCGGCCGGCCGGAATTGCCAAGGCCGGCAAGTCGGTGTCGGATCCTGAATACGCCCCGGGTCAGGAAATAGCCACTCGTGAAGCCTATGGTTTTTCCTTGACCAAACAGGGGGCTGTGAACCCGCGGGTTGTCGTTCTCGATGGAGACACCAAGAATTCCACGTTTTCTGAAAAATTTGCCCAGGCATATCCCGAACGGTTTATTGAGTGTTTCATTGCAGAACAAAACATGATCGGGGCTGCTGCAGGGATAAGTGCTTTAGGTAAGATCCCTTTTGCATCCACGTTCGCGTGCTTTTTAACCCGGGCTTTTGATCACCTCCGCATGGCCGCTATTTCGCAAGCCAACATTAAGGTATGTGGCTCTCATGCGGGGGTTTCCATTGGAGAAGACGGCCCCTCACAGATGGGCCTTGAGGATCTTTCCATGATGCGCGCCGTTGCAGGCTCCACCGTGCTTTACCCTTGTGACGGCGTGTCCGCGGAGCGTCTGGTCGCTCTGGCTGCGGATACCCCCGGCATTGTTTACATTAGAACCTCTCGCCCCAAAACACCTGTCATCTACACCGCCGCAGATCAATTCCGCATTGGCGGATCGCAGGTGTTGCGTCGCAGCGGCCAGGATGTCGCTACCGTTGTTGCGGCCGGAGTTACTTTACATGAAGCGCTGACGGCGTATGAAGCTCTCAAGAGAGAGGGAATTTCCGTTCGAGTCATTGATCTTTACAGCATCAAGCCCCTTGATTCAGAAACGCTCCAGCAGGCAGCGGTTGAAACGGGACGGGTCATTACCGTCGAGGACCACTTTCCCGAAGGAGGCTTGGGCGAAGCAGTTCTCACAGCCCTCCGCAACCTGCCGTGCCGGTTTAAGCGACTTGCTGTTTACGGCACTCCCCGGTCAGGCAGTCCGAAGCAACTCCTGCATGCTTTTGAGATTGACGCGCAAGCAATCATCCAGGCGGTAAAAGAAATCTCCGGCGATTAGAAATTTAAGTCTCACTGCGAAGCTCACAGATTCCGAAGCCTGACGTTCTTAGGCGGATGACACTTCATCGCCGCGACCAGGAGCGCTTACTCCGCTGGCGCTTCGTGCGCGCCTCTGATCCAGCGGCGGCTTAAACCAGCATCGGCGCAGGCACTTCTTTTCAGAGGCGCGAGTGCCAACGAGCGCTCCTGAAGCAATAAACGCGGCAGCGCTTACTCCGCTGGCGCTTCGTGCGCGCCTGTGATTGCAAAATGGCTCCCCATCATCCAAGGCACGAATAAGAGGAGGCGCGCCCGGAAAAAGCGCTCTTGATGCGATAAAGTGGAGCGCAACAGCACGAATGAGCGCTCCTCTGCCATGCCTGGAGATGATCTTCCCCTAATTTTATGAACACATTGTTAAGCAGCGCTGGCTTCAAATTCCGCTGGGCTGACATAGCCCAACGACGAGTGCCTCCGCTGACGGTTATAAAACACTTCGATGTA